>WQXD01000200.1 GCA_009785015.1 Oscillospiraceae bacterium
CGCGCGTTTTTGTCAATATGAATCGCGTTTTTTCGCTCAACTTTTTTTTGACCTCCGACTGCTCCGCTTTTTTTTCATTTGCACTGCTCGAAACTTTTTTCAAACATGATTATACCAAATATTAAAGGGAATGTCAACTTTAAATCTTTAAATCTTGATGTTTCACGGTTGTTTTAATTAAAGAGAAAAAGCAAAAATTCAACTTGACATTTTATCGATTATCGTGTACAATGAAAGAAAAATAAAATGACGGAAGGATAAACAAATGCCGAAAACCCCGATGATGCAGCAGTATGACGAGATAAAGGAAAAATACAGGGACCATCTCCTGTTTTACAGGCTCGGCGATTTTTATGAGTTGTTTTACGAGGATGCGCAAATCGGCTCAAAGGAACTCGATTTGACCCTGACCGGGAAAGACTGCGGCGAAGATGAAAGGGCGCCAATGTGCGGCATGCCCTACCACAGCGTCGAAAATTATATCCAGCGCCTCGTCGAAAAAGGATACAAAGTCGCTATCTGCGAACAAACGGAAGATCCCGCGCTCGCCAAAGGGCTCGTGAAGCGCGACGTCGTCAGGATTGTAACCCCGGGAACCATCATAGAATCGGGTTTTTTAAATGAGTCGAAAAACAATTATCTCTGCGCCGTATGCATTGAGGAAAATGCCTGCGGCATTTCGTTTCTGGATATAACCGCGGGAGCCGTGAGCGCGGCTTTTTTTTCCGGGGCCGATTATTTGGACAAACTGCTCGGTGAATTGGGCGTATTTTCGCCCTCCGAAGTGCTTATCAATTTGGATTTGCCGAAATTTCCGAAAATCGCGAAATTTTTGACTGAAAAACTAAACGCCGCGGTGAGCAGGGAAGAAAAACGATTTGAAATCGGCAGGGCCGAAACAATCATCGAAAAATTCAACAGTACGCCCGAAATAAGCGCGAAAATCGACATTGCCGGCCAGCCGGAAAATTTAACCCGTTCCATAGGCGCCATATTCGACTATTTATACGAAACGCAGAAAAGCGATATTTTAAACGTGACGGAAATAAATATCCACGACAGATCGCTGTATATGGAAATAGATTTGAACACGCGCAAAAACCTCGAGCTCGTCGAAACCATGATAGACAAACAAAAAAAAGGTTCGCTTTTGTGGGTTTTGGACAAGACCAAAACCTCAAAAGGCGCGAGGACGTTAAAACAATGGCTCGAACAGCCGCTCTTGCATTGCCGCGCGATACAGAGGCGGCAAACGGCAGTCGGCGAACTGATAGAGGGAGTGATCGAAAGGGGAAAGGTAAGGCAAAGCCTGTCGGATATACACGATATTGACAGGATAGTGGCGAAAGTGGTGTATAAAACGGCAAATGCGCGCGATTTAAAAAAATTGGCTTCGAGCTTAAAAAATATACCGGATATAAAAAACCAAACGAGAACGTTCGAAAGCGAATTGGTCAAAAAACTCGACGCGGATATAGACGGCCTCGAGGATATACGCGATATGATAGACAGCGCCGTAACCGACGAACCCCCGGCGACTGTAAAAGACGGGGGATTTATTAAAACCGGTTTTAACGAAGAAGTGGACCATTACCGCTCTATAGTGTCGGATAACAAAGACTGGATAGATAAAATCGAAAATACCGAGAAGGAAAGCACCGGGATAAAAAGTTTAAAAATAGGATATAACAAGGTTTTCGGATACTATATAGAAATATCGAAATCATATATTCCGCAGGTTCCCGAGAGATACATAAGGCGACAGACCCTCACCAACGGCGAGAGATATATAACCGAAGAGCTCAAAGAAATGGAATCCGCCATTTTGAGCGCGAACGACAAACAAATCGAGCTGGAAAACGATATTTTCGAGGAAATAACGCGCATTATAGCCTCGAATACGCACCGGTTTCAAAAAACAAGCACCGCGCTCGCGCGTTTGGACGCGCTTTGTTCGCTCGCGGAAACCGCCGAAAAAAACAACTATGTGCGCCCCGAAGTGGATGATTCATCCGTTTTGCAGATAAAAGACGGAAGGCATCCGGTTGTAGAACTCATGCAGTCCGGAAATTATTACGTTCCAAACGACGCGTACTTGGACGGGGACAAAAACAGGCTGTATATAATAACCGGTCCGAATATGGCGGGCAAATCGACATATATGAGGCAAGTCGCCGCAATTGTCCTGATGGCGCAAATCGGTTCGTACGTGCCGGCGTCGGAGGCGAGGATCGGGCTTGTGGACAGAATATTTACCAGAGTGGGAGCCGCGGACGATCTGGCGGCGGGGCAGTCCACTTTTATGCTCGAAATGAGCGAAGTGGCATATATTCTGAAAAACGCGACAAAAAAAAGCCTGATTGTCTACGATGAAATCGGCAGGGGGACCTCGACGTTTGACGGCATGAGCATGGCCAAAGCGATTTTGGAATACACGGCGGGCAAAAAACTCGGGGCGAAAACCCTGTTCGCCACGCATTACCATGAGCTCACGGAAATCGAAAACGAAATAGAAGGGGTTGTAAACTATAATATAGCCGCGAAGAAAAAAGACGACGACATAATATTTTTGCGGAAGATCATAAAAGGCGCGGCGGACGACAGCTACGGAATAGAAGTGGCCAAGCTCGCGGGAGTGCCCGTCGAAATAGTCAAACGGGCGAAAGAGATCCTGACCGGGCTTGAAAAGGGCAGGGGAGAGTCGCAGCCCGCCAAAAACAAATCCGGGGAAAAAGACGATTTGTCGAATTTTTCGTTTGAGGATATAAGCAAAGACAAAATTTATGAAAAACTTAAAAATATAAATATAAACGTCCTGTCGCCGATGGAAGCTTTCAACGTTTTGTACGAACTCATAAAATTAGCGGAGAAGTAACCAAATGATTCATTTACTCGACATTCACATATCAAACCTGATAGCCGCGGGGGAAGTGGTGGACAGGCCGGCTTCCGCCCTCAAAGAAATCGTCGAAAATTCGGTCGACGCGAAAGCGAAAATCATAACAGTCGAAATAAAAGGCGGCGGGATATCGTATATGCGCGTGACCGATAACGGGGAAGGAATGGACGCGGGGGATCTGGGCAGATCGGTTTTGCGCCACGCGACCAGCAAAATAAAAGACGAAAAAGACTTGGCTAAAATACAAACCCTCGGATTTCGTGGGGAAGCGCTCGCGGCTATTTCAAGCGTCTCCGATTTGAAAATATTCACGAAAACAAAAGACGCCCAAATCGGGTACATGCTCGAATCCTCGAGCGGCCAAAACACAAAAATCTCGGAAGCGGGCTGCGCCGCCGGCACGACCGTCGTGATAGAACGGTTGTTTTCGAAAATACCCGCAAGGCAGAAATTTTTGAAACGGGATATAACAGAGGGGATGTACTGCAAGGGGATTATAGAAAAAATAGCTTTGTCAAACCCTTTCGTATCGTTTAAATTCATTCAGGACGGCAAACAAAAAATATTTAGTCCCGGAAACGGAAACTACAAGGACACAATATATTCCGTATTCGGCGGCGAAACTGCGGATAGCCTAATTCAAGTGGGAAATTTCGAGGACGATTCGCGCGATTGTGAAGAAGTGAGAGTTTACGGATTCGTTTCCAAAATAGAAAACGGGCAAAAAACGCGGGCGAACGAAAACTTTTTCGTGAATGGCAGATATGTGTATTCAAAAACGATAATGTCCGCCCTGGAAGAAGCGTACAAATCTATATCGGAAACGGGGGATTTTCCCGTTTGCGCCCTGTATATCAAAATCGACGAATCGAAAATCGACATAAATGTGCACCCCCAAAAAATGGAAATAAAATTTTCGGACGAAAAACAGATATATTCGGCCGTCTATTACGCCGTAAAAGAGGCGCTCGGCGGCCTTGGCGACGCAAACGCCGGATTTGTCATCAAAGAGAATAAAGAAGAGAAAAAAGAAAAAGAAGAGAAAAAAGCCGAAGAAATAAAAGAAAAAGAAAATACAAGCGGCGGATTTAAAAGCAAGTATTTTGATTTCGCATCCAAAAAGCCGCCTCCCGAAAAACCGGAGCCCAAAATCCCCCATATCGCGCCTCCGCCGGAAAAATACGAAATACCGGAAATATCCGAAAAAACGCCCTCGTATCAAAGCTGTAACTACAAAATCCTCGGCGAAGCTTTTTACGGGTATATTTTAATTGAAAAAGACGAAAAAATCGTCATAATCGACAAACACGCCGCGCACGAAAGAATAATTTATGATACAATAATCCAAAAAGCCCGAAAAAACAAAAATCCGCAGTTCAAGAGCCAGATTTTGCTCGTCCCCGAAGAAGTGGCCCTGACCCCGAAAGAAGTTGCCGGTGTTTTGGATATTGAAGATGAAATAAAAAATTTGGGAATCGTATTCGGGTGGAAAGACGAAAACACCGTTTTAATAACCGAAGTCCCCGCGGAGCTCAGCGACACAAACTCGGGGGAGATAATAAGGGAAGCGGCATATTTGAGCTCAGAGGGAAACCCCGCGGCCCATCAGACAATTTTCGAAAAACTCGCCATGATTTCGGCCAAAAAAAGCGCGGCATGCAGAGCCGCCATGAAAAGCGGCATAAGGGACAGCGCCGAAAATATTTCGTGGCTTGCGGAAAAGGTCTTGAATTATGAAAATGTAAAATACTGCCCGCACGGCAGGCCGGTGGCTTTCGAGATAACAAAAAGCGATATCGAAAAACAATTCAAAAGATAAAGAATGAATATGATGAATATAATAAAATGTGGGATTGAAAAATGAAAAAGATTGTAAAGATCATAATTATAATTATCGCGGTTGTCTTAGCGGCCGATATCGCCGTGATTTTCGGCGTTTTGCTGCCGGGCTCTTCGGGCAGAATGCCGACATCGGAAGACCTCGAATTGTCCGTGGTGAAAGAAACCGAATATGAAACGCAGCTATCGACCTTTCTGGAAACGGAGATGATATCCTGGAAAGGCGAGGCGCCGCCCAAGCCTCCGAAAAGGCCGGAACCCGAGGCGACGACCGAAAGGCCCACAAAACCCGAACCCTGGCCGGATTATTACGAACCCGAACCCATGCCCATACCTGAGATTCCCATACTGAAAAAACTTATATCGCTTGCCCCGGAGGCGCCGCCGCTGCTTTTTCCTCTTCCGGGCAACGGAACTTCCAGGGGTACATTTGACTATAGGCTGGAATACAGCAACATGAAAAACAACCTTCTGACAAAAACCTACACGCAGGAACAACTCGACGCGCTGGGTGAGGTGATCCCGCTGGGCAAAAGAATAATAACCATCAACATAAATTATGAAACCGAAAGTCTGTATGGCCATGAATGTACTTTTTCCACGCTTACATACGCAAAAAACTTCGGCGGCGAATGGATGATCGGGTCAACCGGCCATTCTTCCTCATCGCTTAAAAACTTATGGATACCCGGTTATTCCTGCGAAATGTATCTGCACGACGTCAATGCATTAAACCCCGACCTTGAAAGTGTAGACTGGGATTTTCCGTTTATTATACCCGGTTATACGCCGGTTACCGCGTTCGGATCGACGGACACGCCTCTGGGCATGTTCGGTGAGCTGAATGACGAAGATATCATATACGGCAAAGAAAGCATGCCTATAGGCGCGCCCGAGATTGGCGACGCCGTAATGCTGACCGAGCTCAACGAGCGGGGCCCTATCGAAATACCCGTAAAAATCGTCAACGTTTATACATACATCAGCGGAACGAATGTGGCAATCGTGGAGACTCCGAACGTAATCGATATAAACGGTTATAACCTCGGCGTGATGGATTTTTTCAAAGGCCAGAGCGGCTCGCCCATTATTCAAAACGGAAAGTTTGTGGCCGTGGTGGCTTTCGGGAAAACTTATCTATTCGACGGAAAAGATGAGCATTACAACGGCGCAATCTGGGCCGCGGATATGGTCAGCGGACAATTAAATTTTAAAAACCGGATACAATATTTCATTGACACCCAATATTTAAGCGAAATAATCGGTACATGGCATGATTTTTTACATAATGGGGCTGTCGAATCCAGCGATCTGATTGATTTCGGTGCCGACCGTACTTTCAGTTTACGGGTCAATCTTTTGGAAGGTACGGGAAACATAACCGGGACGTATGAAATCGTGGGAGGGTATATAGAGTGTAAAGTCACATCCCGAGATTTTGCCGGATTTGCGGGCGATGATGTCGATGAATTTTCCCTTTATATAGATGAAAATATGTTGTATTACTATGGCGGGGATATTGCGGAAATAGAAACCGGCGTGATTTTTTACCGTTATTATTGAGCGGGGGCGCCATAAAGGGTATCAACAATGATTTGGAGATAAATTATATGCAAAAGCAAAAAACGACAAAAAAACTGTGCGTAATAACATCGCTGGTTATAATATTTCCGCTTTTTGCGTGTACTGCGGATATGACGTCCATCGAACCTATAAACGAGAATGAACTTTATGACGTTATTATGGAAAACAAAACCGTATGGGAACGGGACGACATGGTAAGCGGGACGCTTGTAGACCTTGACTATGACGGCATACCGGAATATTTGCTTACATCGATGACATATGAAAAAAACGTTCGTAATAATAACCTGACTATATTTAAGCTGTATGGTACAACCCTGAAAGAAATAAAAATCATAGAGGGCCTTTACGCAAATGAAAATTACGCTGAGCTCAGGGCCATAGTGCCGTACACGGACGAAAACGGAGCGAAAAATTGGATCATACCCTATCGCGTTGACAGCGGCGAATATTGGGAATATTTTTTGAGCGCGTTTGATTTCTGCGGA
>WQXD01000201.1 GCA_009785015.1 Oscillospiraceae bacterium
AATTTGTCGGTATCTCTGCCGCTTTGAAAGCCGAAATGCTTTATGAGCTCAAACGGCACTGCCTGGGTCAGCACGGAGACATTGAATCTGCCGGTATTTCTGATCATGTCGTGCGTGTAATCGGTCTTGCACACGGAGACCGACATACACATCGGAGACGAGGCGGTTATCTGGGAGGCGGTATTGATAATACAGCCGTTGTCTTTTTCGTTCTCTCTGGCAGTCAGCAAAAACAGCCCGTATGAAAGGTTGTACATGACTGCCGGGTCTATATCGCCGAGAGCGCCGGAGGTTTCGCCGGCTGCCGGAATTTTGAAGGTTTCGGCGATGGCGTCCGCCAGGGCGGTCAGCTCCGGGCGCCGGCTCGGCTTGAGGCCGGACTTTATACTCACCGTATCGCCTATGATATTCATGTTTTTGCACTTTTCGAGCTTGGCGCGCATCAGGCCGCCGCTGACCGCGGCCCAGGAACCGTTTTCGATGAGCGCGACGGTGCGGTTTTGAATGTTGTGCGCCGTCAGATCGTTGAGCAGGTCTTCCATACTGACAAATATTCCGGCGTTGTAGGTCGCGGAGGCGAACACGAGATGGCTCCACTTGAACGCGGCCGCCAATATTTCGGAGGCCGGGGTGACCGAAACGTCGTACATCTGCGTCTTGATGCCCCTGTCCCGCAGCTCGGAAGAGAGTATTTCCGCCGCGTTTTCGGTATTGCCGTAAATCGAGGCGTACGCGATCATGACGCCTTGCGCCTCGGGTTCATAGCGGCTCCAGCTCATGTACTTTGAGAGGATGTCGTTGAAATTGCAGCGCCAGACAAAGCCGTGCAGCGGGCATATTGTCTTGATGTCGAGCGTTTGGGCCTTGTCCAAGAGCGCTTTGACCTGAGCCCCGTATTTTCCGACGATATTGCTGTAATACCGCCTCGCCTCATCCATGTAGTCCTTCGCGAAATCCACTTCATCGGAAAACAGCGCGCCGTTTGTCGCCCCGAAGCACCCGAACGCGTCCGCGGAGAACAGCGTTTTATCGGTGGAATCATATGTGACCATGACCTCGGGCCAGTGGACCATGGGCGCCATGACAAAATGGAGCGCGTGCCTGCCGGTGTGAAGCGTATCGGATTCGCACACGAACAAAAAACGGGAGCTAAAGTCAAAGTCATTGAACTGAGCGATAAACGCCGCTGTTTTTGCGCTGCAGACGAGTTTCATTTCGGGATATTTCAGCGCCAGCTCGGCGGTCAGCGCCGAATGATCGGGTTCCGCATGCTGGATTACAAGATAATCGAGCGCGCGGCCGCCCAGCGCCTCGGTGAGATTCTCCAAAAACTTGTGCCGGACCGCTTTGTCGACGGTGTCGAACAATACGGTTTTCTCATCCATCAAAAGATACGAATTGTATGACACCCCGCGCGGAACCGAATAAACGCCCTCGAACATCGCCAGCCGCCGGTCGTTCGCGCCGACCCATATCAAGTCGCCGCTCACTTTTTTTAAACAATACAATGTCAGGTCCTCCTTGTATGTTTTGTATGTTTTTATTATGCCTACATTGTAGCATATTTTTCGGGAGCTTGCAAGTGGTTTTTAAAATTTTACCGAATAACAGATAATATATCGTTGACACAGGATATAACTTGTGATATTATGTAAGTGGAGTTGAAAGTTATGTTTAAAATAAACGAAGAGAGGGAGCAATTTATGGTGAAAAAATATGTGGGAAACGAAAGAAAAACTGCGTATGCTGCCCCCGGGAAGCATAACGGCCCGGGGTTGGATAAAAGAACAGCTCCTGCGCAGCAAAGAGGGCATGGGCGGTCATTTGGACGAGCTTGAACCGGATATGATCGCCACTCCGTATATAACCAACAAAACTCATGATGAGTGGGGAGCGGCTATACAGGCGGGATGGGGAGCGGAAATATCGGGCAATTATTGGTACGGCTTGACTTTGCTGGCTTTTGCTCTGGACGACGAACAATTAAAAGAAAAAGCCCGGCGCTGGGTGGAAGGCGCGCTCGATAATCAGAGAGAAAACGGCTACTTGGGAACTTACACGGAAAACGACAATATGATGGACGATTATAACGCATGGGGCACCGGCTGCGGGCTCAACGCCTTGCAGGCATACTACGAGGCAACCAGAAAATCCGAAATATTGACCGCCGTCCACCGCTGTTTATTGTGGTTTTGCGAAAACTGGTCCGGAGGCCGCAAAACAAAATACGCCGGCCAGCATATCGTTTTCAATATGGCATGGTGTTACAGGCTTACGGGAGACGAACGGCTGAAAAATTTTATCGGCGATTATTTTGATTTTCTCAACCAAAACGACCTCTACTGCAATTCAATTGACGCAATGAGCTCGCCGGAGCTGATTTACAACTCAAATCACGCCGCCGCTCTCGGATATCTTCCCAAACCGGCTGCCGCGGGATATATGGCGTGCGGACGGGAAGAATATTTGGAAGCTGCGGTCAATCTCGTAAAAAAGATAAAGGAAAAAGTTTTGCTGCCCACCGGCGGCATAGCGAGCAACACGGAATATGTCAGCCCCATAGCGAGCAATACGGAGACGGAATACTGCGCCTTTTCGGCTTTCCAAAATGCCCTCATATGGCTGGCGGCGGCGAGCGGCGACCCGCAGTATTACGATATCACGGAGCGCATCGCCTTAAACGGGGCGCAGGGCGCCAGGAAAAAAGACGAAAAAGCAATCGCGTATTTCACCTCGGGAAATCAGATATACGCCACCGAACAATCGGATTTTTACGGCGGCAACTGGGGCGTATACGCGCCCTGTTACCCTGTCGCCTGCTGTCCGGTAAATTCGGTTTGGATCATGCCGGATTATCTGTACGGCATGGCTTTAAGCGACTGCGACGGGGATATTTATATAAGTTCCTACGGGCCGGCCCGGATAAAATCCGACGGATTCACATTGGAAAGCGATACCTTGTATCCGTTCCGCGACACGATAGAGTATGTCGTTTTTAACGGCGGCGAAACGGAAAAAGTGATTTACTTCCGGATTCCGTCCTGGTGCGGCGATGCCTCAATTTCGGTCAACGGCGAAAAAATACCCGGCGAAAAGAAACCCGGAAAATGGTTTGCCGTCGGGCGGCGCTGGAAAAACAACGACATGATTATTCTGCATTTGCCCATGAGCGTGAAAATCGGCAGATTAAACGACTCTGACAGCTGGAAGCATTATCCGCTTGCGGTAGAATACGGGCCGTTGGTATTTTCCCTGCCGATTCCGGAAGTTTGGACGGCGATAAAAGGCAGCCCGAGAACCCCGCTGCCCGAAGGCTGGAACTGGTACAACCTGACGCCCGAGCTCATTTGGGACAAACGGGGCGACGTATACGAACAGCAGGGCTGGCGAAAGCACAATATAAGCTGGAATGTGGCCGTCGACGAAAATCTTGATCCGCTCTCGGTAAAAGTCGAGGAACATGAAGGAGGCGGGTATGTATGGGAAAATCCTCCGCTGACGCTGACTTTGCCGGGCTATAAAGCGCTGTATTCATACGCGCCGTACATCCAAAAAAACCATGAGGTCTATCAGGCGCCCATTGACGTGCAGGGTGAGCTGACTTTGAAACTGATCCCCTATGGCTGTACCAATTTGCGTATTTCTTTCTTCCCGCGCGCCAATGTGCATTATGGACAAACGTAACGACGAGGCCGGAGCGTCGTTCACGCCGGAGGTTATGTTGCCGTTGTAGGGGCGCGCATTGCGCGTCCTTTTACATTTCAGGTCGAAAAACCTGCATTTCGCGCAAAAGGCAAGACAAAATTTATATGCCGTGATATAATAGCAGGCATGGGAGGCGATAAATTTATGAAACAAGAAAAACAAAAATACGGTATTTGTCAAAACATAAAATATGTTCTCGGAAATATATGGCGGTGGGACAAAACATATTATCTCGCTTTTATACCCAAAATACCGTTGAGTATATTTTTACCGTTGGCGGTTATCTATTTTCCCGCTCTGCTCATCGGACTTATTGAACAGAAAGTAAATGACTCGGCAATGCTGATAAATATAATTGCATACTGCCTGATTTTAGTGTCGGCGGGACTTATCAATTTATTCTGCGATGCAAAGATTAAATCTGCCGAATGGGCGTTTTCGTTTCATTATTTCAACCAGCTTAACGCAAAACACAGGGAAATGGACTATGAAAATTCCGTAAATCCAAAAGTTGCGGATATGCTCGGCGAATCATGGAGCGGGGCAAACGCGGGCGAAAATATGGCTTTTACGTTAAATGACTTGCTTATAAATCTATTGGGTATTTTCACTTACGGCGGCATTATCGGCGCTTTGAATCCGGTTATAATTTTATTGGTCGTCGCGTCAAGTTTGATCAGTTGCGCCGTATTAACTCATGTTCGCGGTTATACGGAAAAAAACAGGGATAAATGGACGCATTTGGACAGAAAAAACGGTTATTTATATGATATTTCATGGCAATATGAACACGGCAAGGATATAAAAATATATGATATGCGCACATGGCTTGTGAGCTTGAACGAGTTTTATCAGGGTTTGCGCATGAAGTGGCACAAAAAAATATATAACAAAGAATTTCTGGCCGGTATGACAAACGGAGGATTGCGGTTTGTACGCGACGGCGCCGCCTACGCCGCGCTCATTTCCATGCTTTTGAACGACAAAATTGACGTAGGCGGTTTCATATTTTATTTCGGGGCGGTTGCGGGATTTTCAGGCTGGTTATCATCGATAACGGGGCAATTCGGCGAAATTGCCGCGCAGAGTGCCGCCATAAACCGCATGCGGGCGTATTTTGAATTTGAAGACAGGTTCAATCACGGAGAAGGTATCGCGCTGCCGTCAGAATCGGAAATACCATACGAAATCGAGTTTGAGAATTTGAGTTATACCTATCCGGCAAGCGACAAACCCGCAATCGACAATATCAGTTTCAAAATAAAAAAAGGCGAACGCCTTGCAATAGTCGGCGTAAACGGCGCGGGTAAGACAACGCTCGTAAAATTGATGTGCGGACTTTATTATCCGACCAAAGGAAGCGTTTTGTTAAACGGCAGGGACGCAAGAGAATACAATATCTGCGAATATTACACTCAGTTCGCGGCGGTATTTCAGGAAATAAGCCTTGTGCCTATATCAATCGCCCGTTTTGTGTCGGGCAACGGCGAAAATGCGGACAGAGCCAAAGTAAACCGCGCTTTGAAACTCGCGGGGCTTGACGGCGCCGTTGATAATTTGCCCAACGGCATGGATAATACTCTGATAAAAGGCATTTACGACGACGGCGTCGATTTGTCGGGCGGCGAAAAACAAAAACTGATGCTTGCGCGGGCGTTGTACAAAGACGCGCCCGTAATTGTGCTTGACGAGCCGACCGCCGCGCTGGACCCGATTGCGGAAAACGAACTCTACATGAAATACGCGGATTTGACCAAAGGCAAAACTTCGGTGTATATTTCGCACAGATTGTCGAGCACGCGCTTCTGCGACCGCATTATATTTATTCAGGACGGCAAAATCATGGAATCCGGCACTCACGGCGAATTAATGCAAAAAGACGGGTTATACGCGAATATGTTTAACATACAAAGCCGCTACTACAAGGAGAAAATTGCCGATGAAAGATAAACTTATGAAGACGAATATAAAAGGGCTGAAACTTGTTTCAAAATGGCGGAAACGGTTTATACCGCTGTCGGTATTAAACGGTTTGTTTGCCAATCTCGCGCCGTTTGTGACAATATATATGTCGGCGGAAATAGTAAACGAGCTCGCCGGGGAAAAAAACAAAGAACGTCTGCTGTTTCTCGTATTGTTCACTATAATTGCGGATTTGTCGATTGTTATACTCAGCGGCGCAATTGATAAATTGACGGCTCTTGAAAGAATTTCGCTTGAAAACGCCGAAAAACGCGCATTTACGGAATTTGGCTTTAAAATGGACTATGAGCATTTGGAAAACCCCGAAATACGGCAAAACCGCAGAAAGATTGACGAATCGAAATGTATAAATTCATTCGGCATTTGGGCAATGCTGCATTCGTTTCAGTATATTACAGCAGGTGTTACAGAAATAATACTGTCTGTAATTTTTACTTCCGGTTTGTTTGTTTTGATTTTCAGTCAGGCAAAAGATATGACCGGAGCGGTTGTATATCCTGCGGCGATTATTTTGCTTGTGTTTTTGTCGGTATTTATTTCATTGAGAAATTCCAAAAAGCTGTCAAAACTCGGCGATGATATTTCAAATACCAATATCGAGGAAAACAAAATCGACGAAGGATTTTGGCACGAATACAAAACTATGCAGGATATACGCATATATGATATGGGAATTATATTCAGAAAAAATAACGAACGAAGAATGAAAGCGGCTGTCAGTGGCAACAGGAAATATTGGTTCGGCTGGCGCAATACGCAAATACCCGACCAGTTCATATCGCAGGGCATAAATTTCACGATATACGCTTTTGTCTGTTTAAACGCGCTGCGCGGACTATTCGAGACGGGAAGCGTAATAAAATACATCGGATTTATAACAAGGCTTGTGAACGCGTTTAAAAATATGTCGGCGCATATAGCCTTGATAAAAATGAACACGCCGTTTTTGGCGCACTACTTGAATTTTTTCGATATAGAAAACAAAATGCACAAAGGCACACTGACAACCGAAAAGCGCGCGGACAACGAATACGAGATAGAGTTTCATAACGTCAGCTTCAAATACCCAGGCTCCGAAACCTACGCGCTCAAAAATCTGAATCTCAAACTCA
>WQXD01000202.1 GCA_009785015.1 Oscillospiraceae bacterium
TAATTGTGAAAAAATTTATATTATCACGGTAATTTATTTTATAATATTGCCTTACAATTATAATATTCCGCAATCCAAATTCCGGAGGATAGAATTATGGCTTTTTTAAAAAGTATATTCGGCACTTATTCGTCCCGGCAGCTGAAAAAAATAGAGCACATATGCCAAAAAGTGGACGCGCTTTACGATAAATACAAAAACATGAGCGACGAAGAGCTCAAAAATACCACGCCCGCCTTAAAACAAAGGCTGGCCGAGGGCGAGAGCCTCGATGACATACTCCCCGACGCCTACGCCGCAGTCAGCGAAACTTCCGACCGGGTGCTCCACAAAAGGCTGTACCGGGTGCAGATACTCGCGGGCATCATTTTGCATCAGGGCAGGATATCGGAGGTGAAAACGGGGGAGGGCAAGACATATCTCGCCGCCTGCCCCGCGTATCTCAACGCCCTGACGGGCCAGGGCGTGCACATCGTCACAGTCAACGAATATCTCGCGCGCTACGGCAGCGAGATCATAGGCAAAGTTTTCAATTTCTTAGGTTTGAGCGTGGGGCTCATCGTCCAGGCCCTTTCGAAAAAAGAGCGCCAAACCGCGTATAATTCAGATATAACCTACGGCACGAACAACGAAATGGGATTTGATTATCTCAGGGACAATTTGGTCACGTACAGAGAAGAAATGGTTCAAAGGGGCCATGTGTTCGCCATTGTGGACGAGGTCGACTCCATTCTGATAGACGAAGCCAGGACGCCGCTCATAATATCGGGCCAGGGCGACAAATCCACGGATTTGTACGAAAAAACCGAAAAATTGGTCAAACGGATGAAAATGTTCAAAATCAAGGAACTCGACGAAAAACAATCCTATGAAGACGTCAAAGAGGACTATATCGTCGACGAAAAGGCGCGGACGGCGGTCCTGACCAAAAACGGCATAAAAAAAGCCGAGGACTATTTCGGCATAGAAAATCTGTCGGATCCCGAAAACACGGATATAAGCCACCATGTGAACATCGGCATAAAAGCGGTCGGCGTGATGCAAAACGAAGTCGATTATGTGGTCAAGGACGACCAGATCATAATAGTCGACACTTTTACGGGCCGCATGATGCCGGGCAGAAGATGGTCCGACGGGCTGCACCAGGCAGTTGAAGCAAAAGAGGGCGTGAAAATAGAGCACGAAAGCAAAACCCAGGCCACGATCACCTTCCAGAACTATTTCAGGCTGTATAAAAAGCTTTCGGGCATGACGGGAACGGCCTTGACGGAAGACAACGAATTCCGCGAGATTTACAACCTTGACGTGGTCGAAATACCCACTAACAAACCCATGATCAGAAAAGACCACAACGACGTGGTATATACTTCCATAAGAGGAAAATACCGGGCGATAATAGACCAGATAAAAGAGTGCCATCAGAAAGGCCAGCCGATCCTCGTGGGGACGGTTTCAGTCGAAAAGTCGGAATTTTTGGCGGCTGTGCTGCAAAAAGAAGGCATAAAGCACAATGTGCTGAATGCCAAATACCACGACAAAGAAGCCGAAATAGTCGCGCAGGCGGGAAGACTCGGCGCAGTCACCATTTCCACGAACATGGCGGGCCGCGGAACCGACATCATGCTCGGGGGGAACGACGAGTTTATGGCGAAGGCGGAATTGCGCAGGGAAACCGACCCCGAAACCGGAGATCCGCTCACTGAAGGCGATGTGGTCAATGCGATCAGTTTCTTTCACACCGAAGACGAAAAGATACTTGCCAACAGGGCGCGTTTTCAGGAATTGATCGCGAAATACACAAAAATAATAGAACCCGAAAAAAGACAGGTCATCGAAGCGGGGGGGCTGTATATCTTAGGCACGGAGAGGCACGAGAGCCGAAGGATAGACAACCAGCTGAGAGGGCGTTCGGGCCGCCAGGGGGACCCCGGCGAAGCGAGGTTTTTTTTGTCGATGGAAGACGATCTGATGCGTCTGTTCGGCAGCGACAGGATTTTGGGCATAGCGGCCAGATTGGGCGAGGATACGCCCATCGACGCCAAAATTTTGTCGAATACCATAGAAAGCGCCCAGAAAAGGCTCGAAGGCAACAACTTTGAGCGGCGCAAAAATGTGCTCCGTTACGACGACGTCATGAACCAGCAGAGAAAAATCATATACGCGCAGAGAAAAGATGTATTGGACGGCGCCGACCTGAAAGAAAAGATTTTCGGCATGATAAAAGACGCCGTAAACGGGGCGGCGGACGAATATTGTTCGGGCGAAAATCATTCGGACTGGAATTTCGAAGGGCTGCGCGCGCATTTTATGGGATACCGCCTGATTTCCGAAACGGATTTCGTGTTTTCATCGCCTGAGGAAAAACAAAAAATAACCGCCGAGGATATAAAGGAAACGCTCATCGGGCGGGCAAAACAGATATACGAGCAAAAAGAAGCCATGTTCGACGAATTTTTCCAAAAAACGGGCACGATGAGGGAGATAGAGCGCGTCATACTGCTTCGGGTGGTGGATGAAAACTGGATGGATCACATAGACGCGATGAGCGACCTCACCGGTTCGATCGGGCTCCGGGCATACGCGCAGAGGGACCCCATAATAGACTACAGGATGGAAGGGGCGGATATGTTCGAGTCCGTCATACAAAATATAAAAGAGACGACTGTGCGCCGCATCATGAATGTGGTTCCGAACGCGGAGGCCATAAAACGCAAACAAGTGGCCAAGGGCAATATAGCCTCGGTGGGAAGGGATACCACAGTAAAGAAAAAGCCCGTTGTGAAGGCCAAAGGCGAAAAAGTGGGGCGCAATGAACAGTGCCCCTGCGGGAGCGGAAAAAAATACAAAAGATGCTGCGGGCTCAATGAGGAATAATTGATTTATGGGATTTGGTTTGGTTATACTCGGATATCTTACGGTTTTGGGGGTTTTGCCCGATTCGTTCATATACTACACATGGAGCATCTACATCGCGGTAGCCGGGGGCCTTATCATGCTCGCGGGATTTTGCAAGCTCGCGGAGTACAACGTATATTTCGCGGTTGGAAAATATATTTCAATCGTCTATATCTTTATTTTACTCGGGTTTTCGGTTTTTGTGATACCCGCCTACAGCCGGGATTTCATGATTGTATTCAACACCGTCTCCAAAATAATCAGGATATGTTTTCTGTTTGTCTTTCATTTTTATCTGTTTTCCGGAATATCGACCTTGGCCAAGGAAATAGAAAATATAAAAATCGAAAAAAAGGCGAAAAGAAATATCATAATCACATATGTATTTTTCTTTTGTTTCATATTCGAGTTTTTCGGCGTTCCCGAAGTGTTTTCCGTTTTTATGGCGGGTGTCGGAATTATATATTTCATACTGACGGCGATTTTGCTCTATGGCTGCTATATGCGCATAACCTATGAGGGGCACGACGAGGCGATCGAGGAAAAATACAAAAAGAGGTGAATATTAAAAATTGGAAACCCAAAACGCGAGGCTTGACACAAAAAAACTGTTTGATTTTAAATTCATAGGCATAGGCCTGATATTTTTGATGGATTTCAATATAAACACCATCGACTTTCTGCCCGATTTCATCGGTTTGATTTGTATATCCGCGGCTGTCGGAAAATCATTTTACATGAATGAAGATTTGGCAAGAGCCAAAAAATACATAAATATAGCCTACGCGCCCGCGCTTGTCAAATTCATCTGGAATGTGCTCTTTTTTGTTTTGGGTATCAAAAAAATCGAAAGCAGCTTTTTGCTGCTTTTCACGGCGGTGACGTCCGGTTTCGAGCTTGTTTTGGGTATTTTGATCTTTATGTATATTTTTAAGGCATTAGACCTCTTTTTTTTGCTGGGTGAAAAAATCGAATATGTCAAAAATTCGGATTTCATACTCAAAGCGATAAAATTTTTTATGATTTTCAAATTCGTCCTCTCGCTTGTTCCGTTGCTCCCGGTTTTGCTGACTGACAGCGCGTGGGATAGTTTGAGTGTGGCTTTCGACGCCAATCTGAACGCGGATTTTATCAAAAACCTGTTTTCGCCCCCTTGTTTTATCATACAAACCCTGACGGCTCTGTTTTTGCTTTCGATCATCATACCGTTTTTTTTCGCGGTTGCGAAAGATAACGATTTATACGATTATATAAAATCCAAAATAAACCATGTGCTGCTTGACACCCAATTTTACTTTTTTGTCGTGAAACAGAATTTGCACTCGGCTTTTTTGCTTTTTACGCTCGGATGTTTGTTTTTTATGGATTTTTTGGTGGACGACATAAATTTTTTGCCGGATTTTGTCATATGCGCGCTTTTTATCCCGGGGATATTTGCGATACTTAAGAAAAACCCCGGATTGAAAAACAAAAAATTGGTCATTTTTCTTTCGGCGGCTTTTTTCGTCTCGATTTTCGCCTATATATCGGGCACAATATACAGACTTGAACAAACGGCCGCTTTTTTCGGCGAAAATGTGTTTTATCTGCAAACCCTGAGATATTTGTACGTCATATTATTCCAGGTTTCGGTGATCCTTTTCCTTTTCGCATTTTTGGAATTTTATTCGTTTATACTGGAGCTGCGGCATTTGCATTTCGAATTTTCCGTCAGATATTTGGATAAATACCTCACTTCATCGGAAAAAAATTACGGCAAAAACAAAAATAAAATCCTTTTGGCAGCCGGGGCCGCTTTCTGTTTCAAAACCCTTTCGGTCATTTTGCCGCAATCGGGGATCGTGATATTCGGTCATTCGATGATTCTTTTGGCTTTTGTGTTTTTTGCGGTAAAGGGGCTGTTTTCGGTCAGGGATTCGATTTATGGCTGTTATGAAGTCAAAAGACAGCCCGGGGAGGGTAAATAGTTGGCCTTGGATCAAAATAGGGCGCCGATTTTCGAGGCGCTGAAAAAACACAGAAACGACAGAATCGTAAAATTCGACGTGCCGGGCCACAAAGGGGGCAGGGGAAACAGGGAGCTTACGGATTTTTTGGGGGAAGCCTGCATGAAATCCGACGTCAACTCCATGAAGCCGCTCGATTTTTTGAGCCACCCCGAATCCGTGATAAAAGAAGCGGAGCAGATCGCCGCCGGGGCGTTTCGCGCGAGCAAGGCGTTTTTTATGGTGGGCGGAACCACTTCTTCGGTGCAGGCCATGATCATGTACGCGTGCAAATCGGGGGATGAGATAATCATGCCCAGAAATGTGCATAAAAGCGCGATAAACGCGCTTGTGGTCTGCGGGGCCGTACCCGTCTATGTAAACCCGGGGATAAACAAGAATATAGGGATCTCGCTTGGGATGGATGCGGACGGCGTCGCCCAAGCGATCAAATCGCATCCCGGCGCCAAAGCGGTATTCGTCAACAACCCCACCTATTACGGCATATGCCCAAATTTAAAAAAAATTGCCGAAATCGCCCATAAAAACGGCATGCTGGTATTGGTTGACGAAGCGCACGGGACGCATTTCTATTTCGGCGATGACCAGCCCGCGGCCGCGATGTACGCGGGCGCCGACGCGGCCGCGGTGAGCATGCACAAAACGGGCGGCTCGCTGACGCAGAGCTCGTTTTTGATATGCGGCCCCGATGTACACGCGGGCTATATGCGCCAGATAATAAACCTCACGCAGACGACGAGCGCATCGTACCTGCTTCTCGCCTCGCTCGACCTCGCACGCAAAAACATGGCGCAGAACGGAAAGGAAACGGTAAAAAAAACCGTCGGGTTCGCCGAATACGCGAGAAGCGAAATCAACAAAACCGGCGGATATTACGCCTATGCGAAAGAGCTCGTGAACGGGCGCGACGTTTTTGACTTTGACCTTACGAAATTGGCCGTCTACACGCGCGAAACCGGGCTTGCGGGCAAGGAAGTCTACGATATTCTGCGCGATGAATACGATATACAAATTGAACTGGGCGATATCGGAAACATACTCGCCGTCATATCTGCCGGGGACAGGATGTTTGAAATCGAGCGCCTGATCGCGGCGCTTTCGGAGATAAAACGGTTGTATTCAAAAGACACCGCGGGAATGTTCGCATACGAATACATAAATCCGGTGGTGAAGCTCGCGCCCAAGGAAGCTTTTTATTCGGAGGGGAGAAGCGTAAAAATAGAGCAAAGCGCAGACATGATTTCCGGCGAATTTGTGATGTGCTACCCTCCGGGCATCCCGATACTCGCCCCGGGCGAGCAAATCACAAAAGATATTTTGGATTATATACAATACGCCAAACAAAAAGGCTGTTTTTTGACGGGGACCGAAGATATGGAAATGAACTATATCTATGTGGTCTGAGCGGTCTAAAAAAGAGAGGGGAAATTTATGAAGGACACAAAGCCCAATTTATTGTTTGTCTTTTCCGATCAGCAAAGGTGGTGCGACCTCGGGTGTTACGGCAACAACGAAGTAATATCGCCCAATTTGGATCGTTTCGCCGAAAATTCCGCGGTGGTCGGCTGCTGCATGTCAAATGCGCCTTTGTGCGTTCCGATACGCGGCACGCTTATCACCGGGTATATGCCCAATAAACACCGCGCCGTGACAAACGACCTGCCCATACGGCACGATATAAAGGACATATCCTGCGTATTAAAAGAAAACGGCTGGCACACCGGCTATATCGGCAAGTGGCATCTGACCGGGGTCCCGAGGGATCAGTATGTGCCCGGGGAAAGAAGATTCGGATTTTCGGAATGGAAAGTCAACAACTGCAACCACGACTATTTAAACTGGAATTATTACGATGAAGACAACA
>WQXD01000203.1 GCA_009785015.1 Oscillospiraceae bacterium
AAATTCATTGGTCTATAAAGTGACCCCCGACAAGGGAAACATATGCCATACGAGCATAAATAACGAGGCAAACAATTGTTTTTACCGGAAATTGGATTTAGTCACCCTCGAATTGGATTTGTCTATTGACAAATAATTTTGTTTATGTTATCATGGTGCCATAAGCCTAATATTTTGGAGAAAAAATTATTATGAAAAACAAAATTATATTTTTTATCCTGATCGCGCTCATTTTGGCACCGGCGGTATTTTTTTCGTGCGGCGAGAGCGCGCCGCCGCACCCCTCCGGCAACGACGCGCAAAGTCCGGGCGCCGAAAGCGACGGCGCCGAAGAAATACAAAACACCTCCGAGGAAAAAATACTGCCGGAGCTCCCGGAGGCCGACTACGGCGGCCACATATTCAATATCCTGACCTTCGGGGTGACCGGCTCTTATCAATGGGAAAATGTGGATTTGACGTCGGAGGGCGAATCGGGCGAGGTCATCGGGGACGCCGTCTACAAGAGAAACATCGCAATAGAAGAGAGATATAATATAAAAGTCAGGGAAATACACCTGTATGACGGAAATTTCGGCAGTTCTCTGAAAAAAGAAATCGGCGCGGGGACAAACGAATACGATCTGATCAGCCCCCGGCTTATCGACAGCGCGAGTTACATACAGTCCGGGTATTTTTTGAATTTGTTCAAGGCGCCGAACTTGGACTTGTCAAAACCGTGGTATAACCGGCAGGGAATCGCCGAAATGAGTATCGACCACAAACTTTTTATCCTGCTGAGCGATACTTTGCTCTCCGGCAACGACGCCACTTCGATAATTGTTTTCAATAAAAAAATAATCAGGGATTACGGCCTGGAAGACCCGTACGCGCTCGTCAGGTCGGGAAAATGGACCATCGACAAACTGTATGAGATGGCGAAAACGACGGCGAAAGACTTAAACGGCGACGGCGTGATGACGCCCGACGCGGACCTTTACGGGTATATCACATGGAATGACGCGATGGTTTCCTTTCTGCACGCAGGCGGCCAGCGGCTCATAGGAAAAGACGAAAACGATTTGCCCGTTTTGATGTTCAACGACGAAAAAGTATATGACGTGATGGAAAAAACAATGGACTTGATGTACGACGAAAACGTGACCGGCAATCTCCAGAAAGCCCTGTTTTCAAAATACCCCGACGCCTCCTTTGAAAACATATTCAGCGCCGACAGGGCGGCGTTCGGCTGGTGCAGATTGTATATGATACCCCAGCTCAGGGCGATGGAGACGGATTTCGGCATAGTGCCGATACCGAAGATATATGAATCCATAGAGGGTTACCCGTCGATTGTCAACGTGCATCACGCCTGCGCGCTGTCCATACCGGTCACAACCGCGGACATGGACAGGACTACGGTCATCATGGAAGCGCTCGCCGCCGAATCGAAATACACGCTTTCGCCCGCATATTATGAAATATCTCTTAAAACAAAACATTCGAGGGACGACGAATCGGCGGAAATGCTCGATTTGATATTGGCCAACCGGGTCATCGACATAGGGGACGTGTATAATTTCGCCGATTTCGGGAATCAATTTTATCAGCTCGCGGCCAATAACAACAGGAATCTGAGATCTTTCTACGAAAAATTCGAGAGCAAGGTCAACAACGAAATAAACAAACTGATCGCCAAATTTGAGAATTTGGATTAACCGCGGACAAGTTGCGCAAAATTTGGAAAGGGATAAATTATCAGTGAATGAGCAAAAGATATGAAAAGCTGCAAAAAGAGCGATTGGCCAAAAGAAGGATATTGGAAAAAGATATAATGATGGCGTCAATCCTGACGGAAGATCAATTATATACAGCGAATCTTACAAGCCCTGTCGGATTTACGGAAGAACAGGTAGAAGAAATAAGAGATGAAAAAGGCGAAAATATAATAGACTACGGAAAAGAGAAACCGATATGGCTGAAGTTTCTGTCGGCTTTTGTGAATCCGTTCAGCATAGTTCTGTTTATCATTGTGGGCGTATCGCTGTTTACGGACGTGATCCTCGCCGGCTCCGGCGAGCGGGACTGGGCGACGATAATAATCATACTGTCGCTGATTGCGGCAGCCGGCCTTCTGGAATTCCGGCAGGAATACAAGGCGGACAGGGACGCGAAGAGTTTAAAAAATATGGTATCGGCCAAGACGTCGGTGATACGCGAAGGCGCCGAAAAGGATATAAAAGTGGCGGAGGTGGTCCCCGGCGATTTGGTGGTGCTGGCCGCGGGCGACATGATTCCCGCCGATATGAGAATATTGCAGGCGAAGGATTTGTTCATAAATGAAAGCGCGCTGACCGGAGAGAGCGAGCCGGTGGAGAAGTTCGCCGAAATCAAAGAGAGGGCGGCCACCGTGATTGAAACTCCGAACATCGCCTTTATGGGCACAAATGTGATATCCGGCTCCGCGCAGGGGATAATCATATCGACGGCAAACGACACATATCTGGGGAGCATAGCGCACGAGCTGACGGGCACCAAAGCGCAGACTTCGTTTGAAAAAGGCATAGGTTCCGTGAGTAAATTCCTGTTGAGGCTGACACTTGTCATGGTGCCGGTAATATTGCTGATAAACGGCCTGACAAAGGGCGACTGGCTGGAAGCGCTCATATTCGCGTGCGCCGTGGCCGTCGGCCTGGCTCCGGAGCTGCTCCCCATGATCACCACTTCCACACTGGCCAAAGGCGCGATGTTCATGGCGAAGCAAAAAGTCATAGTCAAGAATTTGAATTCCATACCGTCATTCGGCGGTATGTCGTTATTGTGCACCGACAAGACGGGGACGCTGACCGAAGATGAGATAATATTGGAGAGATACTTGAACATCTACGGAGAAGAGGACATGTCGGTTTTGACGTACGCTTATCTGAACAGCAAATTTCAAACAGGGTTGAAGTCGATGATAGATGTGGCGCTGATAGAGCGGGCCAAAAAGGACGGTTATGAAAAATGCGCCGATTTTTACAGGGCCACCGACGAAATCCCGTGGGATTTCACAAGACGCAGGATGAGCGTGGTGTTATCCGATGAAGACGACGAGAGGACCCTGATAACCAAAGGGGCCTTGGAGGAGATACTCAAATGCTGCAGCCAGGTCGTGTACAGGGGAGAGATCGTAGCCCTGACGGACGAGGCGAAAAAGCAGGCGCTGAAAGTCGCGGACGGATTAAACGGCGAAGGCCTGCGTCTGATAGCGGTGGCATATAAGAACGACGTCGAAGACGTCGAAAGTTTCGGGGTAAAAGATGAAGATGAAATGGTATTGAGCGGGATATGCGCGTTTTTGGACCCGCCCAAAGAATCCGCGGGCGAAGCCATCAAAGCCTTAAACGAGCATGGGATTGAAGTCAAGGTGCTCACGGGGGACAATGAGAAAGTGACGGCCACGGTGTGCGAACGGGTCGGCATAGGGGCCTCGCCGGATAAAATAATGATGGGCGCCGAAGTGGAGCCTTTGACGGACGACCAATTAAAAGAAGCGATACAAAAAAAGAATATATTCGCGAAATTGAGCCCGGCGCAGAAGGCGAAAATTGTGAGATGTTTCCAGGAACTGGGGCATACAGTCGGGTTTTTGGGCGACGGCATAAACGACGCGCCCGCATTGAGGCAGGCGGACGTGGGCGTATCCGTGGATACGGGCGTGGACATTTCCAAAGAATCGGCGGATGTGATACTGATGGAAAAAGACCTGATGGTGCTTGAGCGCGGCGTATTGGAGGGGAGAAGGACTTTCGCGAATTTGCTGAAATATTTAAGGCTTGCCGTGAGCGGCAATTTCGGCAATATCTTCGCCATTATCGTTTCAGCCGTGTATCTGCCGTTTTTGCCCATGCTGCCCGTGATGATTCTGGTGCAAAACCTGCTGGCGGACTTCGCCCAGATACCCATACCTTTCGATAAAGTGGATACGGACGATTTAAAAACGCCGAAGAAATTCGATATAAAAAGCATAGCGAGGTTTACATATATATTCGGCCCCATCTCCTCGATATTTGACGTGACCGTGTTTGTGATTTTATGGTTTGTATTCGCCTATGACAACCCGGAGCTTCAAAACGGGTTTCAAACAGGGTGGTTTCTTTTCGGCATACTTTCGCAGATAATCGTATTTCATTTCATGCGCACGAAAAAAATTCCGTTTGTACAGAGCCGCGCCTCGCTTCCGTTGATTTTATCGACTGTGGCAGTCGGGGCGGCGGCGCTGATACTTCCGTTTACGGCGGTCGGGGCCGCGCTGGGGTTCGCTGCTCCGCGGGTGGGCTATCTCGGGTGGCTGTTTTGTATCATAGCCGTTTACGCGGTCATAACGCAAATAGCAAAAACGATATATGTAAAAATTTGGAAAGAATGGTTGTAAGTGGGGAATATATGCAAAAAACAACGGTAAAACCGAACGAAGGCAGGCGTTATATCGCAAACGCCCTGAACGTAAACAGCGCCGCCGAGTTTGACGCGGTCATAATCGGCTGCGGCATAGCGGGGATCTACGCCGCGCTGCATATGGATCCAAACAAAAAAATAGCGATCATAAACAAAGGCGAGATAAAATCCGGCAGTTCCTATTACGCCCAGGGCGGAATCGCGGCGGTCATGTCAAAAAGCGACAGCTATAACCTCCACATCGAGGACACCATAAACGCCGGAGCCGGGCTCTGCGAGCTCGAAGCGGTGAAAGTGCTGGTGGAGGAAGGGCCCGAAAACATACGGAAGCTGCAAAGCTTAGATGTGCCCTTCGACGTAAATTCCGAGGGCGAGCTCGTGATCACGCGGGAGGGCGGCCACAGGGAACGGCGCATTGTCCACTGCGGAGGCGACGCCACGGGCAGACAGACCACCGAACGGCTGTATCAGATAGCCCGCGGCAAAAAAAATATAGAATTCTTTTTCAACACCTGCTTTACGGATATAGTCAAAGACGAGGATACCGGCGAAGTCTCCGGGGTTATTCTGGATATGGGGGACGGCGCCGCCGTATTTGGGGCGCAAAACGTGGTTTTGGCGACCGGCGGCCTCGGGCAGATCTACAACTACACCACAAACCCAAAAGGCGCGGTCGGCGACGGAATCGCGGCGGCATACAGGGCAGGGGCAAAAATCGAGAGCATGGAAATGGTGCAGTTCCACCCCACAACCCTGATCCCGCAATATGAAACCGACAGGTTGTTTTTGATTTCGGAAGCGGTGAGAGGGGAAGGCGGCATACTGCGAAACAGGATGGGAGAGGCGTTCATGGGCGGCATACACCCGATGGCCGATTTGGCGCCGAGGGATATCGTGACCAGGGCGATATACCGGGAAATGCAGAAAACCGGGGACAACTGGGTGTTTATCGACGCAGGCTGCATGACCAAAGAGTTCTTTGCCGCGAGGTTTCCCACGATATACGGCGAATGCGTAAAATTCGGAATAGACGTGCCCGTCGATTTCATCCCCGTGCGCCCCGCGCAGCATTACCACATGGGCGGGATAAAAACGGATCTGAACGGCAGAACGAATATATCCGGGCTGTACGCGTGCGGCGAGGCCGCGAGCACGGGCATACACGGGGCAAACAGGCTCGCGTCCAATTCCGTTTTGGAATGTTTGGTGTTCGGGAAACGCTGCGCATTGGATATAAACGGCAAAACCGGCTCCGCGCGGGCCGGATTCCCGAAAGAAAAAATATTCGGGGCGATAAAGGCGCAAAGCCCCGTATTCGGCGTTTGGATGGATACCCACCAGACCGAAGGCTTCGCCAAAGAGATAAAAAATATCATGAGCCTGTACGCGGGCGCGATCAGAAGGGTCGACAAAATGCTGCACGGGCTCGAGCGGATAAACAGAATCATGGAATACATGGATAAAACGGATATCTCCTCCCGGAACGGGATCGAAGTCTACAACATGGCGCAGACGGCGAAAATGGTCGTGGAGTCCGCCTTGGAGCAAAAGGACAATATAGGGGCCCACTTTGTGGAAGACGTTTGACGGATATCAAATCTAAAGAGGGAAAAGATAATATGAAAATGAGCGATTTCAGAATAAACGAAATAATAGCGGACGCCTTAAAAGAGGACATCGGCCACGGCGATGTGACCACCAAGCTCACAATCCCCGAGGATACGACGGCGAAAGGCCGTTTTATCGCGAAAGAAAACGGGATAATCTGCGGGCTTGATGTGTGCGAAAGGGTCTTTTGGCTCATAGATGAAAGTACCGAATTTACCGCGCGCAAAAAAGACGGCGAAACCGTTTTGGCCGGAGAGGTATTCGCCGAAATTTCGGGGAAGGCGAGAAGCCTGCTGACGGGGGAGCGCACAGCCGTGAATTTCTTGCAGAGAATGTCGGGAATCGCGACAAAAACCGCGGCCGCCGCCGCGCAGGTCGCGGGCACGAAGGCCAAAATCGCCGACACCCGCAAAACCGCGCCGGGCCTGCGCATTTTGGAAAAATACGCCGTTTTGACCGGGGGCGGCACAAATCACAGGTTCAATTTATCCGACGGGATACTGATAAAAGACAATCACATAGCCGCAGCGGGGGGTATAGCCCCGGCGCTCGAGCGGGCGAAAAAAGGCGCGCCGCACACCCTTAAAATCGAAGTCGAGTGCGAAAATCTCGCAGATGTGAGCGAAGCGCTCGCCGCGGGAGCCGATGTGATCATGCTCGACAATATGACAAATGAAAATATGAAAAAGGCCGTGGAGCTCATAGGCGGCAGGGCGCTTGTCGAA
>WQXD01000204.1 GCA_009785015.1 Oscillospiraceae bacterium
GAGGATATCGACTGCCCCGAACCCACCCCGGAACCGCCGGAGGACGAAACGGACGAAACGGAACCTCCCACCACCACGACGGAGCCAACCACAGAACCTCCCACCACCACTGAGCCGACAACGGAGCCCACGACGGAACCTACCACAGAGCCTCCGACCACGGCGCCGAAGCCGCGCTATATACTCGAAACCGAGAAACCGGAGGAGAGCTCGGAGACCGAAGAAATCGCCGAGGCGGAGGTGCCCCTCTCGGAGCTTGCGCTCACAAGCGTTTCGGATTATGTCGCCAAAATGACTCCCGAACAAAAGACGTCGCCCGAAGATATAGATATGGCGATTCTGTTCGCGGAAAACGAAATCGCGAAATACGCCGCAAAACAGATAACGGGCGACGAGCTGACAATAAACAGAAATTCATTGGAAGAGCAGCAGAAGCAGGCCGCCTTCATAAAAGAGCTTGTCGAAGATATATTTTCGGAAGCGGATATCGAAATAATGCGCGAAATAAGGCTCGGGGCCTCGTATATAAGCTCCGGCTCAAAAAAGCTCACCGTAAAATTCAAACCTTCGGCGGCCTCGGCGGAATTGGAAAATATCATAATCCAGACGCCGGATTATTCGATATGCGTCCCGAAACGGGTCATGGTTTCGGATATTTCGGCAAATGACCTCGTAATAACGACGGAAAAGGTCATATCGGAAAAAAACGGCCCGGCGCCGGCGGCGTTCGCGTATCCCCCGCCGCACCGGGGCCCGCTCATGCTCGCAAGGCAAAAATTTATCGCAGCGGCGAAAAATGAGGTTTCCTACAAGGTCACCCTCAGCGGGGATCTGACGGAAAATATCAAATATTCGTTTGACCCCGCCCCCGGGGGCGATTATGAATATCAGGCGGTGTTCTGCTCCGACGGGACGCCGATTGGGGGAAAGTACAACCCCCTGACCAAAAAAATCGACACGCGGATCAGATTCAGCGATACATACACCGTAAAGATAAACAAAAAAGATTTCGGGGACATATCCCAAAAATCTTCGCAGATGCAGCAGGCAATAAAAACGCTCGCCTCCAAAGGCATAATCAACGGTACGGGCCAAAACACGTTTACCCCCGACGGCGAAATCACCCGCGCGGAAATCACCGCGATGATTGTGCGCACGCTCATATCCAAATTCGACGAGAACGCGGACGGAAAATTCACCGACGTGAGGAAAAACGCCTGGTACTTCGGGGCGATAGGCACCGCGAAAACCTACGGTATCGTAAACGGTATGAGCGCGACGATATTCGCCCCGGACCATCAGATAAAAAAAGAACAGATAATAGCGATAGCCGCGCGGACCCTGCGAAGCGAAATGAAATACAAAACGCCGAATGAAACCGAAAAATACTTAAAAAAATTCAAAGACAAAAACGAGCTGCCGGAATGGGGCCTCGACGATTTCGCGCTCGCTTCGATGGCGGATCTGATAGTTTTGCGCATTGACGGCAACTTCAATCCGAACGACACGATGACGAGGGGCGAAGCGGCGATCGTCTTGTACAGGCTGTTTATGAAAATCTGGTAGGCGGGCTTTGTCCGGAGGAAAAAAAGATGACAAAAAGAACTGTTACAGCGGCCGCGCTCTGCATCGCCGCGGCTGTGATGACCTGCCTTTTGATATTCGCGGTTTTGAATAAAAACAATAATAAAAATAATGACAAAGAAAAGGAAAAAGAAATGGAACAGGTAAACAATACGGAAACGGAAACCAAAGAAAATACCGGGGAAAAAACCGTCGCCGTCATCGCCCCGCCCCAAAAGCCCGAATATTACGGCGCGCTGCTGGAAGCGGTAAAAAATGAGACCGGAGCCGACGTCAGGGAGATTGCGTGGGCCGATTTGGGCGAGCAGCTAAACGACGGAAAAAATGACGCGGTGATATGGCCGGAAGCTGAATTTATCCCGGCGGGGGGCGGGTCCGCCGTTGACAAGTATTTAAAAAACGGCGGGAAACTGCTCACCCTGGGAGGGCCGCCGTTTACGCGGGTTATGCACCAATCCGGTGAAAAATGGCTGGATATCTCGGAGCTGACGGAAAACAACGCGTCCAAAAACGCGCTTTTCGATTTCGACAAAGCGTCCGGCGGCAAAAACTGGAACAGGGCCACCGACACGCCCCAAAACAAACAGACGGTTGAATTGGGCGATTTCGGCCTTCCCGGCGGCGAAAATTGCCTGCATGTAAAAATGGAGCGGGTTTCGGGCTGGGATGTTATATCGAAGAATGTCAAAATACCCGGGGGCGCGAACACGCTGTGCCTGTATGTGAAAGGCGGCGCCAAAACGGGCGCGGTGAGCGTGGAGTTAAACGAAAAAGACGGCTCGCGCTGGTACTCGGTTTTTCCCGTGACCGAAAACTGGCAGTATATAATTATAAGGGCCGATGAATTCAAATACTGGCACGACAGCCCCACTGCGAACAAAAGGGGCGGGGCAGGCGACAAATTGGATATGGGCAAGGTGACGAGATTTGCGATAGGTATCGGCTTTTCCGGGATCAACCCCGGGGAAAACGAATATTGGTTCGGCGGGGTCAGCGTCATGGAGAGCGGCATTGCGGCAGAGGAGACATTGGTCATAGAGGGGCTCTCGCCCGAATGGAAGTTTTATCCGGTGACAAACGGCGCCGAAGCGGCCGCTTTTGAAAACCAGATATTTGTATCAGACAGAAATTATACGCTTCCGAATTCAAAAAATTCGCTGTTTTCCCCGAGTCCGCGCCCCCAGGGCACGGGCTACAAGCGCGGCAAGGACAAGCGTTTTGTGCCGCTGATCGAAATCCGCGACGAAAAAAACCTGCGCTCCGGATTTTTGGCCTGGATGTTTGTAAATTCCGGCGCGAGAAATACGGGCTATGCCTATGCCGGAAGCATAACGGCGGGATTCGGCGCTTCCGACCCCGCGTTTTATGACAAAAGCGGCGTAGCCGCCGTAGCCGAAACGGTCAAAACAATGCTCGGCGGCGTTTTGTTCGTGGAGGCCGGCAGCACGGAGTATATCTATATCGACGCCGAAACAAAATCGCTCCCCCTGGGAGCGTTCATACGAAGCGAAGATACCGTAACCGAAACCGACAGCCTGACGCTTTGCCTCGAGTTGTATAAAGAAGGCGGCATGATATACCGAAGTGAATATGACATATCGAAGCTGACGGCCGAAAACTCCAAAAACGGCGTAAAAATATACAACCAGGGAGACAGTTACGACTTGTCCTCCGGAAAACCCGACAAAATCACGGCGACGCTGATAAAAAACGGGGAAACCGCCGACCGTATATCCCACGGGATCGTATTCTGGTCCCCGAAACCCGAAAGCGAGCGCAGGTATATCCGTATTGAAGACAACGAGTTTGTAAGGGATGAAAAACCGCAGAGATTATACGGCGTAAACTATATGCCCTCGTCGGGTATAGGGGTAAATCCCGAAAACTGGGAATATTTCGAGCAGTATGTCTCAAAGGCGGCCTACGACCCGGATGTGTTTTACAATGATCTGCTCAGGGTCAGGGAAGTGGGCTTCAATGCGGTCTCCCTTTTTGTCTACCACCAGACGGTGATGGAAACCAAAAACATGCTGCATTTGATCGACATGTGCGACAGACTCGGGCTCATCGTCGATTTGTCGATACGCCCGCACGCGGATCCGTTTGATCTGCGGGAATCCGAAGTGGCGGAAATGATAAAACTGCTGCATATCGCCGAACTCGACAACATAGTCGCCTACGATATAGCCTGGGAGCGCTATTTCGGGACATACGAAGGTTCCTACGGAAACCCGAAGGGGCGCAAGGCCTATGACGGAGAGTGGCGCGAATGGATCGACAGAAATTACGGCTCGCTTTCCGCCGCCGAATCAAATTGGGGCTTCGAAGCGGTGAAAATCGGCGGAAAAGCGGTGAGCCCCACCGACGATATGCTCCGCCGCGAGGGCAGCCACACCAAAATGGCGTCGGCGTACCGGCGTTTTGCCGATGAATTGGTCGAACAAAAGCACAAACGCGTCAAAGAGCTGATCGCCGAGTACGATCCGCACCACTTGGTTTCCGCGCGCACCGGCGCCCAGGGCGGCCTGCCTCTGGCCGACCCCGGCGACATGGGCTATGATTACAAGGCCCTGGCCGGCGCTTTGGATTTTATGTCTCCGGAGAGCTATGTGATAAACGCCGATCTGAACACGGCGGATCAGGGTATTTTCACAAATGTGTACTCGCGTCACTGCAAGCCGGGCGCGCCCGTGGTCTGGAAAGAATTCGGCAATCACATCTGGACGGGCTCGAATTTTTACGATACCTCCAAAACGCAGCAGATCCAGGCCGAATATTACGCGAAAATATATGATATGGCCATAGCGGGGCATACGGGCGGAATGTTTTGCTGGTGGTGGCCGGGTGGCTACAGGACAAACGAAAACAGCGACTACGGGGTGATAAACCCGGATGGAAGCGACAGGCTTGTCACCGGCGTGATACGGGCGTACCGGGAACCTTTCCTCAACCAGCCCGCGCTAAAGGAGCCCGACGTATTCTTTGAAATAGACCGCGACATGTACGCCACGGGTATCTTCGGCGTCTACGAGGCTATAAAGGAAGAGTTTCTGGCAGCGGTAAAATCCGGCAAAACGGTGGCTTTTACCGGCTAATACCCGACCATGCCCAAGCTGTCGTCGTTGGTGATCCAGTCGGAGACGTTTTGGGAATGGTACCCGTTTTTTGAGTCCCTGTAGATAACGCGCAGTATGCCGGCGTTTATTATCAGTTTTTTGCACATCTGGCAGCTGTCAATGGGGGAAATTATCGAGTTGTCGGCGGGGGATATGCATGTTTCGTACATGATGGCGCCGAGCATCTGCTCCCTCGAAGCGGCGATGATTGCATTCGCTTCGGCGTGGACGGAACGGCAGAGCTCATATCTCTCGCCGCGCGGGATGCTGAGCTGCTCCCTTATGCAGCTTCCCATATCGCTGCAGTTTTGCCTGCCCCGGGGGGAACCGCAATAGCCCGTAGAAATTATCACGTCGTTTTTGACGATTATGGCGCCGTATTTTTTTCTCAGACAAGTGCTCCTCGAAGCCACCGTCTCGGCTATATCCAAATAGTAGTTTATTTTGCTTATTCTTTCCACAATCTTTCAAATCCTTTCAAATCCATTCAAATCCATTCAAATATACCGCGTTGCTACAGCCCGAGCGCGAACTCTTTTAAAAACCTTTTGAAATCCTCGCCGCATTCGGGATGTTTGACCCCCTCGATCACGTTGGCCCGCAAAAACCCGAGTTTCGAGCCCATGTCGTGGCGTTCCCCTGAAAACACTTTGGCGATCATTTTTGCGCGGCCGCCTTCGGGCGCCGATGTCACCAAGGTTTTCATGGAGTCGGTGAGCTGGATTTCGTTTCCCGCGCCGGGGGCCTGGCCAGAGAGGATGGGGAAGATTTCCGGGGTGAGCAATACCCTTCCCAAAATGGCGTAACGCGAAAAAACCTCCGCTTCGGTTTTGGGTTTCTCGACCATGTCGTACACGTAAAATTCGCTGTTGCCGGGGCGGTTTTCGACCGCTTTGACTTTGAGCGAGCAGTATATTTTGACCTTCTCGAGCTCTACTTCCTTGACGGCGGCCACGCACACGTCCCCGCCGTTTTTTTCGTAGACTTCGACGAGTTCCCGGCAGGCGGGGGGGTCGCCTATGATTATGTCATCGCCGTAGATGACCAAAAAGTCGTCGCCGCCCACAAAGGATTCGGCGCACAGCACGGCGTGGCCGAGGCCTTTGGGTTCTTTCTGGCGGATATAATGGATATTTGCCAGATTCGGGATTTTTCTGATGTTTTCAAGGATGATTTTGTTATTTTCGCCGCCTTTGCGCTCGAGCAGCGCCTCATATTCGGGCGAGTAGTCGAAATAGTTTTCAATCGCCTCTTTTGCCCTGTTGGTTATTATCAGTATGTCCGTAACGCCCGAGGCGGCCGCTTCCTCGATGTTGTACTGCATTGCGGGCTTGTCGGCGATGGGCAGCATTTCCTTGGGCACCGATTTCGCCACGGGCAGCATCCGGGTCCCGAGCCCGGCGGCGAGTATCACCGCTTTTGTTATTTTTTTTGCCATGATTTTTTTCTCCTCATCGGTTTATTTTTTCACATTTGTGAGTTTCTCTATCGAGACGCCCGTGTAAAACGCCTTCAGGATTGCGTCATACGCGATTTTCGCCTCCGCCATATCCTGCATGCCCCACTGGCTCAGCCCCACTCCGTGGCCCCAGCCCCTGCCGTCAAACACAAATTCGCCCCCGCTCGCATAGGCCTGTACGGTATATTTGCCCCCTGAGGACAATACGCTCAGATTTCCGTCGCCGGGCGCGGATTTGGTTAGCCCCCCGGCGGTGACGATATATGTCTTGCCCGCCTCTATATCCTGCTGCAAAGCTTTTTGGCTTGAGGGCATCAGGGTGCTTTTGAATTTGGAGGACATATATATATCCATATTCGCGCTGTTGGCGTATCTGCCAAAGGCGCTTCTGACTGTGGCCGAATTGGATATTTGAACCGTATTGCCGTTTTTGTCGGTCACGCTGACGCTTTTTACATAATTCGAAGAGGGGGAGCGCTGGTCTATGGTGATTTTCACTATTTCGGAATTTAATTTGCCTTTGAATTTTGAAGCCTGCGGGCTGGAGCCCGTCAGATATTCGTAGA
>WQXD01000205.1 GCA_009785015.1 Oscillospiraceae bacterium
TGAATCCCCACTCGAAACTGCCGTCGCTACCGTAAATAAACAGCCCTTCCTGATATTCCCGCGCCGTTTCGAACAGCGACCGCGTAGCTTCGCCTTTCAAGCCGTTCTCAAATTCGAACAACGCGCTCTCCACCGGGAAAGGATTGTTGTAGGGCTTTGTAAGCCATTCTTCCATTGTCCCCGAACCGAAACAATTCACGCGTTTTATTCTCGAACCGGACAATGTGACCATCGGAGCTATCGCATGGGTGCCGTAATACATCGGCGGCAGTCCCATCCAATAGCCGGGCCAGTTCGCCATGTCCTGATAATGGCTTCCGCGCAAAAACTGTATCCTGCCGATTTTGCCCGCTGCAATCATTTCTTTCACATAAAAATACTGATATGTATATAACGTCGTTTCCATCATCATATAATTTTTGCCGGATTTGCGCTTCGCTTCTGTTATTCGCCTGATTCCGTCAAGCGAGATTGCCATGGGAACCGTGCAGGCGCAGTGCCTGCCCGATTCGAGCACCTGAACCGCTTGTTCTTCATGCAAGGGAATGGGTGTGACGAGATGAACCGCGTCCAAATCTTTATCGCTCAGAATCTCGTCAAAACTTCCATATGTTTTCTCTATTCCGGTATAATCCGAAACATTCTTCATGAGTTCTTTATTTACGTCGCAGATACCTATCGATAAAACATTCGGGTGATGTTTGTAAATTTTGGCAAAAGCTCCCCCGAATCCAAGCCCTGCAAGCGCGATGTTGATTTTTCTTTTCATTGCTCTCAAACTCTCTCAATTCGTTGCAATTTCAAACAAAGATTCGATTTCCACCGATATATCCATCGGCAATTCATTCGTGCCAACAGCTGACCGCGCGTGCCTGCCGTTCTCGCCGAACACGTCGACGAATACCTGCGAAAACGCGTTGATTACCGCAGGCTGTTCGTTGAATCCCTCCGCGCTTGCCACGAAGCCCAGGACTTTCACGACGGATTTTATTTTGTTCAAGTCGCCGACATATTCATGTAAAAGCGCTAATGTGTTGATTGCTATCAGTCTTGCCGCCGCCTGCGCCTGTTCTGCGGTAACGTCTCTGCCTACTTTGCCCGTGCATACAGGCTTGCCCTCCACTAACGGCCCCTGCCCCGAAACATACGCCATGTTTCCCGCGATTTTGACCGGGGCATACAGCCCCATCGCTTTTGGAGATGGCGGCAGGTCAATATTTCGTTCTTTCAAATTTTGGTAAATATTCATAGTTACAACTCCTCTTTAAATAAATAATTCACTCTCCGATAATTTTTACAAGCACCCGTTTGTCCCGCATGCCGTCAAACTCGCCATAGAATATCTGTTCCCATGTGCCGAAATCGAGTTTGCCGTTTGTGACCGCAACCACGACTTCACGCCCCATCACGGAACGCTTCAAATGCGCGTCGGCGTTATCTTCGTAGCCGTTGTGGTCGTATTGATCGTGAGGTTTCTCCGGCGCGAGTTTTTCAAGCCAGCGCTCGAAATCACGGTGCAAACCGCTTTCGTTGTCGTTTATGAACACGCTCGCCGTTATATTCATCGCATTCACGAGGCACAATCCTTCGCGTATTCCGCTCTCGGCAAGTGCGGTTTCGATTTGCGGCGTTATGTTGACGTAAGCGCGGCGCGTTTTTGTCCGTAAACTCAATTCCTTCCTGTATGATTTCATATAATTTTTTTCAATCCCCCTGTATATCATTGTAAATATATTATACCGCAATTCACTCAAAAATTCAACAGGTATAATATAAAATTTTAACTCTAAAACGGAGACTTTTCCAGCACACCTATCTTTCCGATGACCAAACCTTCAATCACCGGCTCGTTATAAGTTGTAAGGCTGCCGTCAATTTTCAATGTCACTCCCGCATTGACTTTCAAAGTGCAATAACTATTCAACCAGAGCTTTTTGCCATTTGGAATAACGAGATCGCTTTCGATTGTGACGAGGTTTTCCTCTTTTTTTATGAGCGATACCTCCTTATAGAGTGAATCCGTCGCCAAATATTCACTGAATTTATCATCGCCGTTGATGATGCTTATGGTTAATCCGTTTGCCGTATTCACTTTGCCTGAACCCTGGATGGCATTGCTGACGCTGACATGCCCGTTTGCGCTTCCGCAGACAATACCGTTATTTACCAAATTTTCTTTTATAAATATAAGATGCCTGACAGTCAATGTCACGTTTTCGTCAATAATCAGCGTATCGCAATTGATGGGATTGCCAAATGTGCCCGTGACGGTAATATCGGCTTTTACAGTTATTTTTTTTGTCCGTTCTCTCATGGCTTTATAAAATTCTTCAAAAGTATAAACATTACGCGGTATATCAGTATCGATGATTGTTATACCCCCGATGACCAAACCTTCAATCACCGGCTCATTAAAAGTTGTCAGCATACCGTCAATTCTCAGCGTTGCGCCTTCGCTTATCCGCAGGACGCAGTTGATATTCAGCCAGAGCGATTTACCGGCCGGAATAACAAGGTCGCTGTCAATTGTGATAACTGTTTTCGGGGCGTCGGGATGTACATTGAATATTGATTTACCGCCAAAGGAATTGGGGATATCCGGATTTATATAAAATACCGAGCTGTAAATTGATTCCGCTGCCAAATATGTGCCAAGGTCGTCGGTACCGACGTCAATTATTTCAAATTTTAATCCGCTTGACATATCCACGCTGCCCGTGCCGCAAATCGGGTTATTGAGAGTGAGCTTGCCCGCTCCGCATATTGCACCGTTGTTTATCAGCGTGCCGTTGATGCTCAAATCGGAATCAACCGTAAATGTTACACCTTCGTCGATAAACATTGTAGAGTTGGCGTCCATAATCAAATCCTCGCCCGAAACGACAATGTCATTCTTTAGTTTTATATGCTTCGAAAAATTTATTCCCGTTCCGTTTTCGAGGATTTCCCCGGCCAAAGCTTCGCAAAATTCTTCGCAAGTATAAATTTCGAGTGGGTTTTGGGCAGTATATGTCACTCTTATTTTTCCGATAACCTTACCCTCAATTATCGGCTTGCGCAAAGTTTCTACCTGACCGTCAACCGTAAGAGTCGCGCCTTCGTTTATTTTCAATGTTTGGTCTCCCCACACCCGGAGCGTTTTCCCCTTGGGAATTACAAGGTCACTGTCGATTGTTAAAATGGGTTCCTCCGGATTTGCATACATTGCTTCCGCGTAAATTGCATCCTCCGCCAGATATTTACGAATCTCCCCGATATTTTTTACGCCGTTAAATATTATCTTAAAACCGTCGGCCACGCTGCCCGTCCCGCCGATTTCATCATATACAATGAGCCGCCCTCCGACGCCAAACATATTTGTGTACCCGTCAATCATACCGTTATTTATCAGTTTTTTCATCACGTTGAAATTGCCCGATTTGACAGTCAGAGTGACGCCCTCGTCGATAATTACCGTAATATCGTTGTTGACGTTCATGCTGCTGTTTAAGTTATGATAAAACGTCCCGCCCGGAACTTCTTCTACTGCAGGAACGCTGTCCGGAATTGTAAAGTTACCTTTTATCGTGATATTTTTTATTCTGTTCTGCACAGCTTCGCTGAATTTTTCGAAAGTATATACGTTGATGGGCGCGTTTACATTGACAGCAAGCGCGGATTCGAATATCGGCTCATTTCCTTTTCCAAAGCCGTCAAACGCAGCCGGCACCATCGAGCCGAAATTGCCCCATGCGTAAATTTTCCCGTCTGAGCCAAGGCAGGATATGCCGTAAAACTCGAAGGCAACATCAATTATGGGAGGCAAGTTTGCCGGAATATTCACCACGGCGCAGCCGCCTTCCGTTTCGTCATATTCGCCCCAGACATAAATTCTGCCATCTGTATCAATCGCCGCGATATTGCGCTTGCCCGCGATAATCTTTTTGATACCGGGCAAGTCGGGTTTCGGTTTGAATTTTTTATTCAATTCGGTGTGACGCGTGTCGCCGTATACTTTGCCGTCCGCCCCCAAACACACAATCCCATTTTCCGTCGATGCAATCATTATAACCGAAGTTTCGTCAGGAACGGCAGGAGGCTGGTTTTCAAAAAATAAACCCCACGAAAAAACTTTCCCTTCCGAATTGAGTGCGGCGGTATGATAAGAGGCCGGCGCGATTTGAGTTACAACGCCCATGTTGCGCGGTACGTCTTTTTGAGTGCCGTTGTTGGTCTCTCCCCAGCTGAAAACCCTGCCGTCCTCTGAAAGGGCCACCGTCTTATATGCTTCGGCTTTTACGGAAATCATCTTGGGCAATTCTACCGAATTATTGCTGAAATCTATCACGCCGTATTGATTTGACCCCCAGCCGTGCAGTTTTCCGTCTGCATCAAGGGCAACGGCATGATACGCCCCAATGCCGAGTTCAATGACAGCCGGAAGATTTTCAGGTATATTGCATTGCCCGTGTTTGTTGTTGCCCCATATATAGGCTTCGCCATTTTCGTCAATTGCGCCGAAAACCATAGTTCCGGCATAAATTTTAACGAGTTTTGCGGCATCTTCGCCATAAGACGCATCGCCGTCTTCTTTAATGGTTTTCCACCATTCGTTGATATCTTCATCGTCAAATACCCCGCAGGGGCCGCGTTTCTTATTACCCATATTCTTTCCCTCTTCTTTCAATTCAACAATAAATTTGTCAAGCGCGTTCAGCCGCGTTTCGTTTTCAAACTCGACTTCCCGCTTTTTCGCGGCGACAAAATCGATTTTGGCGCTTTCGTCCTCTTCGTCAATCTTAAGGAACGATTTGATTTCCAAAAGCGTGAACCCGATTTCTTTCATCGTCTGGATTTGCTTCATTTTTTCCAATTTTATCGAACTGTAAAATCTATACCCGGTAAATTTGTCGATTTTATCGGGTTTTAGTAAATCAAGCTCGTCATAATAACGCAGCGTCCTGATTGTCGCGCTGCTTAACCGCGCAAATTCGCCAATTTTCATTTCATTTTCGCTCATTTCATACCTCCTGTTTTTGGAAATATCAGTTTGATAAATTTATTGTAAGCCTTACGCTAAGGTGAGAGTCAATAGGAAAATATAAAAAATCTAAAGTTTTTTATGTGCCTATTATACCACAATTTGAAAATAAATTCGCGGCCAAACAGAAAACTCCCAAATCCATGATGGAATTGGGAGTTTTTATATATACTCAATAACATCGTACCCATAATAATTAGCGCATTACCTTATACTTTCCGCCATTTTAATTAACTCGTCTTTTTCAAAATTGTTGCCTAACATATATCCCACGCCGTTTTTTATCCAATATAATTGATACAAAGAATTGCCGTTCGAAAAAGTTACAATCGTCTCCAACAATGCCTCGGTTCCGTCGTTCAATATTATTTTTTCTATATCCACTGATGTTGTAGCTATTTTTATTATGGCGTTTTCACCGACATACTTTGCCGACAATACATCAAAGCTGTCAAAGTTATATAATTCGCCTTTATTATGTTGCCTGTACCATATTTCGCATGAATTTTTATCATATTTATTGTTGTATTTCAATAGTCTTACGTATTCAAATGAATATCCTTCGGGTAAATATCCGAGAGTTTTCGGAGTAAAATCGAGATGTTCTGCAGCTTTTTTAATAGTATCAAAATATACATCTGTAACATTGCCTATTTTCGGCTCGATTATCACTTTCGGATCTGTGATTTCATACTCCCAAATAGCACCGACATTTTTACCGTTATGTATTACCGTGTCAACTTTATTTGCCTCAAATCCGTCAAATATTATGCTCTTGAGGATTATTCCGACACTCCATGCCGCAGCTGTCAACATTATCAAAATTAATATAATCACCGGTGTCGTTATTATAAATTTTTTCCTGTTCATGTTTTTGGCTTCAACTTTTGGCTGATTCAGACATTTTTCCCGAACCTGTTCTATATTCGGCATTTTTGCGCTTGTAATATATTTAATAATATCGATGTTTTTCATTGTTTTCAAACTTCTTCTCCGCCTTTCAATAAATTTTTGAGTTCTTTTATGGTGCGGTATAATTTATGCTTGACATTCGATTCGCTCATTGAAAGTTCTTTTGCTATTTCAGGAATGGTCATATCGGTTTCAAAAAAAAGATAAAATATTTTTTCCGTTTCCGCAGGTTTCTGATGAATGAATTTCCAGGCATTTTCGAGCATTATTTGATTTACAACAGAATTCTCCATTATAAATGAATCCACTTCTGCTTCGGTAAAATCCAAATCTTCATTATCGTCATTTTTCGCGGTCATGGAAACAAATATCTGTAACCGTTTAAATAATGAATAATTCCGGGCAAGTTTACGTTTCGCTATTTTGAAAACAAGGGCTTTTCCGTCCGTTATATATTCCGTTCCACGCTTGTTCAAAGTCTGATACAATTCCATATATGTGTCTTGAAAAATATCGCTGATGTCGGAAGTATTACCACATCTCGCCGTAATAAATGACAAAATGGGTTTATTTGTGGAATCGTATATTTCATTGAACATAGAAACGATATTTGTTTTGCGTATTAGATCAACGTCTTTCCTTGAACCAATATTTGAATCATGCATTTAATTATCGCCTCCAGCAAAGTATTTTTTCAGAATAATTATCCTTAACTATTAAAGTAATGGCAAGTTAAAACTAAAAAGTTCCAAATAAAATAAATTTTTATTAAAATGGGGCTGTCTCAAA
>WQXD01000206.1 GCA_009785015.1 Oscillospiraceae bacterium
GACCGTGCCGCTGCCCTCGACAATTATCCAGTATTCGTCGCAGTCGTGATAGTGATTGTCGAAAGCTGTATTGCGGTAATAGTCCGTTTTTGTGCCCGGATTATTCGGGCTGTCGCTTTTATCAACCGTAAACACGCCGATTCCGCCCGTCTTTTCACCCCAGTGCCCGTAAATGACCATGACTTCGCAATATTCGCAGCCGACGGCTTTTATCGTAAATTCTTCTTCCGCGGTAAAAATACTTTTCCTCTCCGATAACTTCACGGCTTCATTTTCGCAATCGACGATACAGCTGCCGGTAAGAGCGACGACTGCTTTCTTCGCGTTTTCCATTTTTACAATATACGGCGTTTCTTTTGCGACTTTTATCCGGCCATGTCCGACAACCTCGCACCAGCTCGGATATGTTTCGCCGATTTTTATTACAGGCATATTCGCTTCTCCTTTAAATTTTATATGATACATATATCATAACACGAATGGTTATTTTTTTGCAAATATTTTTTTATGAATATTGATGTTCATAAAAAATTGTGATATAATAAAAATACGAGTGATTTTCCAACGGCAACGACAAAACTGCGACATTTTCAGTAAGAGAGACGACTTACGGAAATACCGACATATCTTTTTGGCAGTTTGACAGCAACCAACGAAATTCCGGAAAGTTTTGGACAAAGTAAACGATGCCGCCGCTCTTCGAAATGGTACCGAAGACAATTCGTGAAAAATTACCACCAATTCAAAAATATATATTGAAATATAAATAAAAATTTACGGAGGGCATAATCTAATGATAACGAAAGAACAATTTGCCAAAGCGCAGGACCATTCGGTACTCGGCACATATGTGTCAAAAGAAGATGTCGGGCTTTTTTGCGAAGAAACGATAAAATACGGGTTTGCTTCGGTATATGTAAATCCGTGCGATGTGGCATATGCGAAAAGCATCGTCGGCGAAAGAGCGAAAATCGGGACGGTCATAGGATTTCCGCAGGGGGCCAACAGCACGGCGACAAAAATTTTCGAGGGGCTTGACGCGATCGAAAACGGCGCGGACGAACTCGATATAGTCATCAATGTGTCGCGCCTCAAAGACGGGGATACGGATTATGTGAAAAATGAGCTCGCGGAATTTAACAAGAGCGTGAAACAAAAAAAGCCGGACGTGATCGTCAAGGTGATCATCGAGTGCTTTTATTTAACTCACCGCGATAAAATAACGGCCGCCGAAATTGTGGCGTCTTCCGGCGCGGATTATATAAAGCAAAGCACGGGAACGACGCCGAACAACAGCTTTACCCTCGGAGACACGAAACTTCTCAAAGCGATAGTGGGCGACCGGGTGAAAATAAAATCGTCGGGATGGATTATAACCATTGAGGACGCGATAGGTTCCATGGAATTCGGCGCGTCGCGTATCGGCAACAGCTTAGCTGTCAAATGGCTTGAAGAATTTGACGAAAACAGATGGTATGAGTGAATATAACCGGAGATTGATAGCGCATGATAAGTAAACTTTATATATCTGAAATTATCATGAACAAGTCAGATAACGCAAATAATACTGCGTATCCTTTTTCGTTGCCTGCCGTAAAGAATTTAGAAAAGTTAAAATTAAACAATAATATAACATTTTTTGTCGGAGAAAACGGAACAGGCAAATCAACGCTACTGGAAGCTATCGCCGTTAATTATGGCTTCAATCCCGAGGGCGGTTCAAAAAACTTCATTTTTTCTACCATGTCCACACATTCGGAATTGCACAAACACATAACATTGGCAAAAGGAGTATACAGACCAAAAGACGGTTATTTTTTAAGAGCTGAGAGTTTTTATAACGTAGCGACAGAAATTGAAAAATTGGATTCAGTACCGTCGTTTTCTCCGTCAATCAAACAGTCGTATGGCGGAAAATCTTTGCATGAACAATCGCACGGCGAAAGTTTTTGGTCACTGATTATAAACCGTTTTTCCGGTAACGGCTTATACTTGATGGACGAACCAGAAGCCGCATTATCTCCGTCGCGTCAAATGGCTTTGCTGGCGAGAATGTATGAATTGGAAAAATTAAATTCACAATTTATCATCGCGACTCATTCGCCGATATTGCTTGCATATCCAAACGCTCAAATTTTTGTTTTAACAAATGATAAAATAACGCCGACCCCTTACAAAGAAACAGAGCATTATATTATAACAAAACAATTTATAAATAATCCGGAACGAATGTTGAAACATTTATTGGATTGATGAACTATCATTTGCGTATTATGACGTTGCGCTGTATCTGCATATTGGCGTCAGTTGTTCAATATTTTATCGATATAGTTGTCCAAGGCTTTTTGCGCGGCGGGCTCGTTTTTTTCGTAAAAAGACGCGAAGTCATACGACTTCTGATTGAACATCTGATAGCTCGCCATGCCTATGTTGGCGTTGTAATTCGAATAATACCCGAAATCGAACACCCGCGTGTCCTTTATGATATCGAGCATCTGAACGGATACGTCGTCCCGCGTGTATTTTACCTGCAGGGACTTTTCGTAAAAGGCGGGCATCACGGTTTTGTACCCCTCCGCGCCCAAGGCTTCGAGTATGACGGAAGTGCGCTCGGGGTCTTTTGCCGTATGCGGTATGATCATCGTATGCACTCCCGCGTCGACGCTGGAAGTGTAGCTGTCGCTTGTCGTATATTTCGGATAGGGCACGATGCCGTAATTGTTTTCCATCCCCCTCAGCTCTTTCAAGCTCCATATCTGCAAATCACAGAGCAGGGCGTTTTCGGATTCGAAAGGCCAAAGATGAGGGGTCGCGCCCGCAGCCGTCGCCGATTCGGGGTAAACGTGGCAGTCCTCGCTTTTGAGAAGCTCGAAAAGTTCGCCCAGAAACGTCATGGTTTTCGGATCGTTGAGGGCGATATATGGTATGTCGTCGTCGCCTTTCAGCGTGGTCCGCGCCCCGCATGTGTACAAAAACGCGACGGGCGCCTGCCATACCGTCGTGACGAAACCGAGCCTGTCGTTTTTTATATCGAGGGCGCCGTCGCCGTCCATGTCTTTTGAGCCGGCTCTGACGAGTTTTGCGAATTCATCGAAAGTCCATGTGCCGTCGAGAACCATTTGGTAGGGTTCGACGAGGCCGAGGTTCGCGAACAGTTTTTTATTGAAGGCGATTGCCATGGTAAATCCGAGGGACATATAGCTCGCATCGCCCGTGGTGGTAAATATCTTGTTGCCCACCGACAGGCTTTTTCTGGCGTCCTGGTTCCACCACGGTTTATTGAGGTCGACATAGGGCAGATTCGCCCAGTCGAGGGCCAGGCCCGGAATGACGTAAGAACTCCACGCCACATGCGCGTGAGGCAAAATGAGATCGTATGCGTCGTCGCCCGCCTTCACCGAATTTACCGCGGCGTCGCCGTTGGAGCTCGTCTCCGTCAGCTTTATATTCACCCCGAAACGGTCCTCGACGGCGCACTGGCGGCGGTACAAGGCGTCGTCTAAGACTTCGCCCTGCTCTTCGAATATGAAGTCCTGCCTTGTCCGGTACTGGTCCCGTATCAGCACGTTAAAATCGTACCCGCCGTAATCCGCATTTGGCAGATAAAATATGAGATCGCCGTCCGGGATCGGTTCGTCTCCCTCCAAGCCGGCGTCGGTTTCTTTTGATTTTTCGGCATTGTCCGCATTTGCGTTTTCGCTTTTGCCATTGCAGGAAGCCGCCGCCGAAATGAAAAGTATGACAGCGGCCAGCATGGCGATCAAAATTTTTTTCATATAACTCTCTCCTTAAAATTCCTTAAAATTACTATACTCAATTATGCGCGAGAAAATTTTGAAGCGTTTCAAGGTCGAATGTGACGGGTACGCCGTCGGGCGGATTTTTCGCGAGTTCAAATAAGTCGCGGGCATTTTGCCTGTCGAGCTCTTTTATCCGGCTTTTTTCGCATTTGCCCAATATCCCGGCGCCTTTGTCGGCGAGCGTGTCGAGCAGATGATAATACCGGCATTTGAGCGTCAGTTTTAATACTTTGACCGAATAAATCTGCCGTTTGGCCTGCGCGGTATAAATATCTTTTAGCCGCGCCATGGAAAGCAGGCCGCAGATTTCGTCCATATAGTCAAAACATATCTCAAGCCTGTTTATCACGTCTTCGGAATAGGTGTCGCTGACAATCGAGTCGTCTTTTGTGACCATGTAGTAAGAGCGCCGGTTCGAAAGCCATGACGGCGAGTCCCACGGGGTGCGCATGAGGTCGTAGAATCCGATTTTTCCGTAATAACTCAAATCATACGGGTGATAATTGCCCGTTCTCAGAACCCACGACAGTTCCCAGGGCAGAAGCTCCAGCGTATGCGAAGCGAGTTCCCACCCGGAAAGCAAAGCCCCGGCCGATTTTCCGTCTTCTGCGTACTTTAAGGCCAGGTCGGTGATAAACGCGTTAAAATCGGGGGTTTTTTGGGAGAGGCAATATCCGAGCGCCGCTTCGTTTAGCCCCATGTGGCTCTGGCATATCCCGTAATACTCTTTTATCCCGGTGATCCCGTCCAAAAGGGAGACGCTTTCAAGCTGCTCATATACAAGCCTCGGGCACGGATACGAGGGACAATGGTACAAATCCTCCCCGCAGCCCGACAAAAACAGTTCCGCGATCATTTCCCGGCCCTGCCTGCGGCACAATCCGGCAATTGTCCGAAACCACAAATCGGGGTGATTTACAAAATAGACCTCGTGAAGCGCGCTGTGGCACGAAACGGCTATGTCATGGCCGCATGTCTCCAATATCTTGTAAACCTGCGACCACGACAGTTCCCAGGGTTCCCACCAGATTTTAAACCCCGGCTTGATTTTATTGGTTGTTTCATGCAGCCAGTCCAGAAACTCCGATACGCGTTTTTCGACGGGTATGCCCCTGCATCTGGGGCAGTCGCTGTGCTCGCCGCACACTTCGGCGAGTTCATCATAGGTGTACACAAGCATACCGTCGAGCCCATGCAGATGCGAGAGCAAATCCTCGATGAGCTCCGCGTAATAGATTCTCGTCTCGGGGCTGTTGACGCATGTCACCTGGTCGGGCGATATGACGCTTTTTGGCGCTCCCATCAAAACCCTGTACCCTTCCGGCAGTTTCGAATAATCCATATACCGCGGAATGCCGAACAGCGCCATGGCGCCCATGCCGAGCGATTTTACGTTTTTTATCCGCCATGCCAGCCTTTTTCGCGTTTCTTCGACTTCGCCGGGATCGGAAGTCAGGGGGTATGTTTTCGATATTGCCGCAGCCTCGAGCACGACCGCGTCTATATGCGGGCGGCTCCAGGCGAGGTTTATGAAAATCGTATTGATGCCCAGCGCCTTGAGTTTTTCGAGCCCTTCGACAGAGTAGTCCTGCAGGCTGTCTTTATAGAATGTGGGATTGCCGGGCATTGCGGCCCTGTACTTGTACTCTCTCATATTTCTTTTTTCCCTTTCTCCCTTTTTCACATATCCGTTACCTGCAGTACCGCGTCGCGGACCGCTTCAAATTTCCAAATGGGGGTCGGTATGCCGTCGCACTGCACCCAATGAACAAAACGGGCGCGTTTTACCCTCGGGGTAAAAACCGACCTTATATACGCGGCGATGCTCTCGCGCGTGGCTTTCGGGTCCTGAATGAACTCGCTTTTGAATACCACGCACGCGAACAGATCCTCGCCCAGCACGTCGAGCGCGCGCTCCAGGGGACAGTCCCCTATCTTTGGGGGGGTGAGTGCGTGGATGCCGTCGATTTTTGCCTCTTTGAATGCGTCTAACAACGCGTATAGGTGCCCGCACATATGGACGACCGATTTTTTGCCGTATTTATGCGCTATTTCCGTATATTCGCGGATATGGCCCAGGGTGTATCTTTTGTAAATCTCCGGAGAGGTGAGCAGCGTCGAAGTGTTTTCCACCGGAATGACCATTTCGACGTCCATATTTTCGGCGGCGGCCGAGTATTCCTTGCGGCGCAGGGCTTGAATCGCTTCTATCGCGTGTTCCACAAGCGGCCGTTCGTCGGCAAGCAGATAATAGAAATTTTCGAGCCCGCATTCGTATTCGATGAGCGTCTGGACTCCCGAGGGATTGATTGTAGCGGTATAAATGCCGTCTTCGCCGATGGTATACCGGTTGAAATCCTCCAGGGATTTTTTGCTTTTTTCAAGCTCTTCTCCGGCAAGGGTGACGCATTGCGCCGCCTCGTAAATGGCAATGAGGGTCTTTAAATCGTCGGCCGTCTCCACGTTGTATTTTAATACACGGTTGTTTTTGTAAATTTGCTTAAGGCTCCGGCCCCCCATTTTTTGTTCGACGACAACGGCGCCGCTGCCGGATTCGGCTGCGGAGGTTTCGTGGGCGTAACGCAAAAAGTAGGGGAGCAGGGGGGCTTTATCCAGCCCCGCGTTTCCGAAGCAAAAAATGTCGTACCCTATTTTTTTGTAAAATTCGATTGCCGGCAGATTTTTGTAATCGTCGCAGAAGCCCGGACGCGTCCCGGCGTCGATAAGCGTCGTCAGGGCGATCCCGTCGATATCTTTTCCATGGATTAAACTGTGTATTCTTTCGCGGCCCGTCATATATATTTTCCCTCTTGACTTTTGTATTTTCCTGGAGTATAATATATCAAAATTGACAAACTGAAAGGATGATTTGAAAATGCTCGATATTTTTGCCGAAGAACGCTGGGCGAAGATACA
>WQXD01000207.1 GCA_009785015.1 Oscillospiraceae bacterium
CCCGAAATCCGCAAGCGCAGCCTGGCGGATAAACGCGGCCGGCCGCGAACAATTATCTTCTATCTAATCCAAAGCGCCCGATTCGTGCATCATGATGATAGAATACGAATCCGGCGACGTCGGAGAAATCATGATGAACTGGGGGCTCCCCTCGAAAACGAGCGGGGATTTTTCAACGAACGCCTCGGGCTCGGAAGGTTATGTAAAACTCGGAAACCCAAGCGGCGACGTAACCGTTTATTCCGGCGAAGAAAAAAAAGTATTTACAACCGAAGCAGCCGACGAACAGGACCTGGTCAACGCCGAACTCGCGGTTTACGACCATTTAATCGCTGAAATCGAAAAAAGGGGACAAGTTCAGGCGTCTTTTGACGAAGGCATACTGAGCCTTGCGACGTCGATGGCCGCCATAAAATCCGGCGCGCTGGGGCGGCCTGTGACGATTGGGGAAATCTTAGAAGAAAAACCGACTATCGAGCAGTGCATGCAGAAATAAAAAAAGTGAAAAATTTACTTCTTTTTCGTTTCTTTTCGCTTGAAAAATTTGCCGATATATGATATTATATAATATGATGTAGGAATAGTTATTTGCGGCAAAAAATAAAATATTAAGGAATCGAAAGACAGAGAAAAAAATTATGTTTAATAATACGGATTACAACGAAATAACCCTGAAACTCAAAGAAGAAATAAAAAATAAACTCTCGGAAACCCCGAGAATTTATGAGTTATGGTTCGAAGATATGTCGGTGCTCAGGATGACCGATAAAGTGCTTCTTATTTCCGTGAACACCGACATTCAAAAACGGAATATAGAAAGCAAATACAAGCATTTGCTCATCGACGCCATCAAAGCGAAATATTTTATAAACGATTTGATAATCGGCGTTTATTATACACAAAACGGGCCCGAAAAAATGAAAATAACCAAAGAAACGATGGACGCCGACGAACGCAGGCTATTACTCGACGATATAGGCGATATAGAAACGCCGCAATCCGTTTTGCACACAGACGCCGATAAATCCGCCGCGCCCCAGACGACCGCAATGACTCAAAAAGCCGAAGATATTATAAAAGAAATAGACTCGGACGACGATACCGACAGAAACGTTAAATTTACGTATACTTTTGAAAATTTTATAGTCGGGAGCTCGAACCGGTTCGCATATAAAGCCTGCACCGTCGTCGCGGAATCTCCCGCCATAAAATATAACCCGTTTTTTATTTACGGCTCGTCGGGGCTCGGCAAAACCCATCTTTTGTGCGCGATATATAACGAATACAGCAAAAAATTCAAGAACGCGAAAGTGATATACGTGAACGGCGAGGATTTCGCAAACGAGCTCATCGATTTACTCGCTTTAAAAGACCGCCATAAGATACAGGCGTTTAAAGAAAAATACAGGACCTGCGATATGCTGCTTATCGACGATATCCATTTTATCGCAGGGAAGCCTTCCACCCAGGAAGAAATTTTTCACACGTTCAACGCGCTTTACGACGCGGGAAAACAGATAATATTCACGTCGGACAGACCGCCGAAAGATATGAAAACCCTTGAGGAACGTTTGACAAGCCGTTTTGAATGGGGGCTTATGGCCGACATCCAACCGCCCGAAATAGAATTAAAAATAGCGATACTAAAAAGAAAATCGGAAGACATGAATATAAAAATAACAAACGACGTTTTGGAGTTTTTGGCAAATCATATATCCTCAAACATAAGGCAGATAGAAGGCGCGATAAAAAAATTGAACGCATACTCCTTACTGAACAATCAAACGATAACGCTGGAGCTTGCTAAAACCTCAATCGCATATATCCTCTCGGGGACGGAACCCATAAACGTCACGGTCGAAAAAATCCTTGGGGCGGTTTCTCAAATGTTCGGAGTCCCGCAAACGGAATTAAAAGGCAGGAAAAGATCGAAAGAAATAGCCTTCGCGAGAAATGTCGCGATATATATCATCCGCAGCGTAACGGATATGTCGCTTCACGCGATAGGACGGGCATTCGACCGCAACCATACGACTATATTGTCGGCGACAAAAGTGATAGAGAACGAAATGAAAACCAATTTGAACCTCGCGAACCAGATAACCGAAATATCAAATATCGCAAAAGCGTAAAAATATTTGCCCTGCGAAAGTTATCCACAGAAATCTGTTGATAATGTGGATTATCTGTTGATAACTCAGGTATATTTAGGGGTTTATACACTATTATTTGATTTTTTATACATTTATGCAAAACCGGCGTTTTGGTTTTCAACATACTGATAACAAAAATAATAACAACTTATCAACAATATCAACATGTAGAAACTGTGGATAAGTTGTTGGAAATCCAAGTTATCCACATACCCCGGGCAATTCGTTTTTTTGATTTTTATTCCGACAAATTAGCATAACGGTTTTAAACAGATTTATACACAAATTGAATTTTCACGAATGCCCCAATCCTGCGGGGCGGCATACATATATCAACAATATCAACACTCCCTGCTGTTCTCTTCTTCTGCAAACTAAATATATATATTATATATAATACGCGCAGTTTTCAAAAGTATTTTCCAATGTTTATAATACATTGCTGTTAATAAAATAAAATTAATATTTATAAAGAGAGGTTCCCAAAATTATGAAAATAGTCTGTTCAAAAAATATTTTAAACGAAGCGGTAACGCCGGCTTTATACGCGGTATCATCCAAAAACACAAACCAGGCGCTCGACGGGTTCCTTTTGACCGCCGACAAAGGGAACGGAGAACTGACGATATGCGGCTACGACTTGGAAAAAGGGATTAAAGTCACTTTGTCCGGGGAGAACATACAGATAATAGAAAGCGGAAAAATCATAATAAACGCCGCAAAGTTTTCGTCCATAATACGAAACCTCCCGGAAGGCGACGTTTCAATATCGGCGGACGACAATTTTTCGGTCCTCATAAGCGGCGCGAGGAGCGAATTCACGATACACGGGTTAGACGGGGAATCATTTCCGCTCATGCCCGAATTAAAAGGCGAGCAAAATTTCAAGATAAGCAGGAAGATTTTAAAAAACATGATAGTTTCGACTAATTTCGCAGTCGCAGTCAACAATTCGCGGCCGTCGCTCAACGGCGCGCTTATCGAAATAAAAAACAGCGGTTTTAATATAATCGCCGTCGACGGTTACAGGCTTGCTCTAAGGCGCAGTTTCGACGGGATAATATCGGAAGAAGGGCTTGATTTGAGTTTTATAATCCCGGGAAAAAGTTTATCCGAGCTTTTGAAACTGATAGGCGACGAGGACGAGCCCGTGGAAATCGAACTGACCAAAAAACATGTGATAATTTCTTTCGATAATATCATATATTTTTCAAGGCTGATAGAAAGCGAGTTTTTGGATTACAGGCGCACCATAAAAACAGACCCGAGAACCACGGTCGTAATAGATACAAAAAGCTTCACCGAAAGCGTCGAAAGGGCGTCCCTTTTAACCGACGATAAAAATAAAAGCCCGGTCAGGCTCAATTTTAAAAAAGAAGAAGTCAATATAGAAAATAAAGACGATTTCGGGATATTGAAAATATCGTCCACATCTTTGATGGGCAAGGTTTTCGACGAATGCGACATAGAGATATACGGCGACGAATTGGAGATAGGGTTTAATAACAGGTATCTCTTGGACGCCTTAAAAGCGGTTCGCGAAGAAAAAATCATTCTCAAATTGGAGAGCCCCACGAAATCATTGATTATTTTGCCTTATGAGGCCGAAAGCAAAGACGGCGAGCCGCCGGCCGACGTGAGCAGGGTTATGGACACGGAAAACTCGAAGTTTTTATATTTGGTTTTGCCTGTAAGGATAAGGGATTGAAAATAAAAAATTTATGCGGATAAAAAATATAAGCTTAAAAAATTACAGGAATATAGAAACCGCCGATATAGATTTCGCGGACGGGATCAATATCCTCGCCGGCGAAAACGCGAACGGGAAGACGAACGCCGTTGAGGCCGTATACCAATTCGCGCAGGGAAAAAGCTTCAGGACGAAAAATAACGTCGAGGCCATAGGTTTCGACAAAGATATGTGCGAACTTTCCATTGGTTTTGTTTCGGATAAATCCGATAAGTCAGAAAGAAATATCGGGATGAATATAAAGTTTTACAGGGACAAAAGCAAGAAGTTTTGTTACAACGGGGTCCAGACCAGAAAAATCATAGAGTTTATCGGTAATTTTAGGGCCGTTTTATTTACGCCCGACCATCTTGGGCTTGTTAAGGGAAGTCCCGAAACCCGCCGTAAATTTATAGATATGGCTATAAGCCAGATAAAGCCTGTTTATTTGTCTTATCTTATCGACGTCGGCAGGGTGCTGATCCAGAGGAATTATTTGTTAAAACATATAAAACAAACCGGCGAAACCCGGGAAAAATTGGAACAGTTTCATATATGGACTAAAAAATTCGCGAAATATTCGGCGCTTATAACAAGATACAGGGGCGAATACATAGAAAGGCTCAAGGAATACGTTCCGGTTTTTTACAGCGGGCTTTCCAACGGCAGGGAATTTATCTGCCTTTCTTATGTTTCAAATATAAACAAGCATGACGCGGTATTCAAGGATTTTCACAATTTTGAAATATGCGAAAAATTATACTCCGAGATTTTTTCGCAGGGCATAAAAGAGGAGCTCGCGGCGGGGACCACGCTTTACGGCCCGCAGAGGGACGATTTGTATATCGAAATAGACGGAAGGAGCGCTAAGGGCATAGCTTCGCAGGGCCAGCAGCGTTCGGCTGTCCTTGCCCTTAAACTCGCCGAAGGCGATATATCTAAGATTTCGCACGGCGAATATCCGGTTTTTCTTTTAGACGATATACTTTCCGAGCTCGATAAAAACAGGCAGGATTTTATATTGAAGAATTTATCGGGCAGGCAGGTGATTATAACGTGCTGCAATGACGAATTGTTGAACGGGCTGGATGTAAACATATCCAAAAAAATAAAAGTGGAGAACGGAAAATTTTATTAAAATGTTCATTCATATAGCCAAAGATAAATTTATACGCCGGAAAGAAATTATAGGCGTATTTGATTTGGATACCTCGACTGTTTCGGCGGTTACGAAAAATTTTTTGGGCAGGGCCGAAAAAAACGGGCATACCGTAGATATAAACGTTTTGCCTAATTCTTTTGTTTTAGCCGGGGAAAATAAAAAAAACAAAATATATTTTTCGTCGAATATGACGGGGCATATAAATAAATTTCAAAAACACCGTTTATCAACATATCAACGCTTAAAGTTGTTGATAAACGATGATTTATAAATTAAAAATATCGGAGGAATTGTTTTTTAGATGGGCAGCTTAAATACAAACACAAATACAAACGAAGACGACCGGATGGAATTGGAAATCGATACGGGCGCAATTGAAACAATCGAAACCATAAACGAATACACCGAGGAGAATATTCAGGTTTTAGAAGGCCTTGAAGCCGTGAGGAAACGCCCGGGCATGTATATTTCCACTACGGGGCAAAGGGGCTTGCACCACTTGATTTACGAAATCGTGGACAACGCAATCGACGAGGCCTTGGCCGGGCGCTGCGACAAAATAACCGTAGAGCTCAACAACGACGGTTCGGTTTCCGTCGAAGACAACGGCAAGGGCATCCCCGCGGGTATCCACCCTACGGCGGGCATCCCGACAACGGAAGTCGTGTTCTGCACGCTGCACGCCGGGGGTAAATTCGGCGGCGGCGGCTATAAGATAGCGGGCGGGCTCCACGGGGTAGGCGCGTCCGTCGTGAATGCGCTCAGCGAATGGCTTGAAATAATAAATTGCTACGACGGGCACGAATACACCCAGCGTTTCGAGAGGGGCGACGTCGCGAGGCCGCTTGAAAAAATCGGGCCGACGGACAAGCACGGGCTGTATGTGAGGTTCATGCCGGATAAAGAAATATTCGAATCGACGGAATTCGATTACCAAACAGTGCTCAACAGGATGAGGGAGCAGGCGTTTTTAAACGCGGGGCTGGCTATCGAAGTGTACGATTACCGGGAAAACATAACGGAAATGCTGATACCGTCGGAGGACGAAAACGCGGAGCCCGAGAATACCGCGGAAGAAACGCCCGAAACGGCGAAAAAAGACCGGTATAAAATATTAAAATACGACGGCGGGATAAAGAGCTTCGTCGAGCGCATAAACAGGCTGAAGCGCGGCGAGGTCCTGCACAGCGACGTCATATATCTTTTTGGGAAAAAAGACACGTCGATAGCCGAAATCGCGTTCCAGTACAACGACTCGTACAACGAAACGATACTGACATTCGCGAACAACATGAACACGACCGACGGCGGCACGCACGAAATCGGGTTTAAAACAGGCCTTTCTAAAGCGCTCAACGATTACGCGAAAAAATACAACGTATTGAAAGGCGACGACAAGGCGCTTACGGGCGAAGATGTGCGCGAGGGGATAACGGCGATAGTGTCGGTGAAGCTGCAGGACGCGCAGTTCGAGAGCCAGACGAAAGTCAAGCTCGGGAACTCCGAAATCAGGACTTTTGTGTATAACCTCGTGGTTGAAAAGCTTTCGGAATATCTCGAAGAAAACCCCGCAATCGCGAAAACGATACTCGAAAAGTCGATACTCGCCGCAAGGGCGCGGGAAGCGGCGCGCGCGGCGCGCGAATCCACGCGCCGC
>WQXD01000208.1 GCA_009785015.1 Oscillospiraceae bacterium
ATATAGGCAGAGCAAAAAGCGTCTTGAAGCGGGCGCGATGCTACCGGCAATGACTTCGATGGAAGTCATAGATAGTGAAAGTCAATCGGAAGCAAGGTAGTGCGCGAAATCTTTCGAGGTCTGCGAGAGACTTGCCAGTACGGTTGAACCCCCTGCCAAAAAGGCATGGGGAGCTTCAGTGATAGGGTGAGTCAGTTGTCTTCGCATCCATGTTCTTTTTTATGATTTGGTCGGCGACGGATACAAATTTTGAAATATCAGCTTCATGGAGCGTCGGATACAACGAAAGCACGCGGTTGATTGTAAGTCCGCTCTTTTGCATATCGGAAAAACTTCGAAAGGAATACCATTGATAGTAAGCGAGGATCCAACCGGCCCAATATTCCGCGCTTTTATCGATGTTTTCCGCCGAAGGCGTATCCGGGCGGGAGCGAAACGTCCGATATATAACTTCCGAAGCCAATTCCGTTCCGGAAAGACCGGCTAAATATTTGGGATTGCCCCTCTCAAACGCTCCGGCGACTCCGGAAACAACAAAATACCCGAAAAATTCTTCAGCGTCAAATCCGCAGTCGTTTACGGCATAATCAAACATATCGCCGAGATTGTTCATGGCGTCATTAAGGTATGTTTCTTCGTATGCGCGTGTCATCGTTTTCCCACCTTCCGCGTAAAATATCAATCAAGTATATGGAATCGCTAACCCTCTGTGATTCCCGTTCTTTCCTGTACGCTGCCCGCGCCTCTTTATCCCGGGCGGTTTTTTGGGGATAATAAATGTCCCTGTCTGCGATTTCGCTCGTGATAAATCGGAGGCGTTCAAAAGCGGTCTTGGATTTAAGCATGGTTTGATTCCCCAGCTTACCTAAATACATTGCTTTTTCAAGCTGTGCCAAAGAAAGTGCGTTATTCAAAAATGCGTTTGCGAAAGCGAAGTAAGAATCGTTTGCCCTGTATCCGATAATAATGTCGGCGCTTTTGGTATCCGGTAAAAACTTTTCCAATAAAAATGTCCTTCCTTCAGCAGCCACGTCACTTGAGATATGTATGCTGCGGTTGTTCAGCAAAACGGCGAGCCAGTTCAATATATTATAATCTTTACCCGAAAGGCACATGACGGCTAACCCGGAAATATCAAGTTCATATTGATTTGCGTAACCGCTGTTTTCTTCGGTGCAAGCCCATTCTTTCGCCAGTTCAATTTCATGCGTACAATAAAAACCCAATCCGTAATCGTTTTTGGGATTGCCTTCTCCGTACACAGGATTTTTAATGATCCACCGGGAACCATGATAGATTGTAATCCTATTTTCCGCCATAATGCCTCCTGATATTTACCTCTTTTATTTATCATACCACAAAAACGAACATAAATCAATACAATTTTTCCCAAATTTGCCAGAACGGTCAAAAGGAGAAAAGAGTGTTGACAGGAGCGAATTTATGTGGTAGAATTAGTACAAAGTTCGTCAGAGGATAAAAAAACAAGGGAAATTGCCGTTCAATTGCGGAAAATATTCCCGGGGAATAGTCAATATTTCGTAAAAAAAAGAAAGGAATGATCATAAAAAATGCAAATGAACCTGAAACGGGCAATATCAATAGTATCAATAATATCAATAGTTTTACTTCTGCTTATTGTTACGGCCGCTTTGACATCGTGCGGCAATTCCAAAACAGACGATTCAGACGACGTAAAGCAGACGACTGACCAAAATCAGCCACCCTCCGAGGAGCAGGCTGCGCAGCCTGAATTCACCCCCGTCGAGGGCGCCGACTACGGAGGATACAAATTCAGAATACTGGGTTATGACGGGGCGGACAAAGGATTGTGGCAAATCATGCACATCTCCGAAATCATCGCCGAGGAAGAAATAGGGGAACCGATACACGATGCGGTTTACAGGAGAAACAGGGAAATCGAGGCGTTGTACAACGTCGAGATAGCCTGCGTTGTGACGACTTGTTATCCCGAGGATTTCGTGCCGAAGTTCACAAAAGCGGTTGCGGCGGGCGACGACACGTTCGACGCGGCGTTTCTGCGCGGGGCCAATCTTCCGGTGCTGAGCACAAAAAACATGGCTTGCGACTTATATACGATACCTTCGCTGCAGCTGTCAAAAAGCTGGTGGGACCAAAACTCCGTAGGAGCAATGTCAATCGGCGGCAAGCTCAGCGCGGTCATCAGCGACGCCAATCTGTATTCCGCAATCGCGCCGATAGTCGTATTTGCAAACAAGAAACTGATAACGGATAATGACATCGGCGATGTATACAAGCTCGTCAGGGACGGCAAATGGACCTGGGATGTGATGTATGACATTGCCAAAAGCGCCGCGAAGGATTTGGACGGCGACGGCGTTATCACCAAAGACGACCAGCTTGGGCTGGTCATGCAGCACCTTTTGCTGCAGGCGGGAATAAACAGCGCGGGAGAATATATAACGCCGAAAAACGAAGAAGATATTCCCGTTTTCGCGCCGAATATAGCTAAAATTGCGGGTATGGCGGAAAAATTGGTCGCTTTTTTCAGCGATAAAACCGTCACTGTCTCCGCAGAATCGATGACCGGATACAGTAATCAGTTCTATGATTTTATATTGCCGAAATATTGCAACAATCAGATTCTGTTTTTCGTGAACCAATTGCTGTTCAGTTTTAACCTCCGCGATATGGAAGCTGATTTTGCCGTACTCCCGCTCCCGAAATACGACGAAAATCAAGATAAATACGGCTCGGTAACCGCTTCCTGGTGGGGGACGTATACGGTAATTCCGATAACGTGCACAGATACTGGCAGAACGGCGAATATACTCGACGCAATGGGATATTATGCGCAAAAATACGTAATGCCCGCATATTACGACAGAACCGTGACAAACAAACTACTGCGCGACGATGATTCTGCCGAAATGATGGATATAATTATGAAAAACAGGGTGTTTGACCTCGCCGAGCTTTATAATTGGGGGAATATAAACGGCATATTGGCCGGTATATCAAATTCGGGGAAATCGGACACTGTCGTATCGCAGTTGGAAAAAATCGAATCCAAAGTAAACTCGGATATTCAAAAAACTCTCGCTACACTTCAAAAAAATTAAAAAAATTAAATATATCAAAACCTTGTTGTGTATATTAATGATAAAAATTAAGGAAAAATTTTATGAATCATATAGATTTTACAACCGCGCCCGACAAGGTACTGTTTCAGCTCGAAAACGAATGGGTGAAACCTAAAAAAGCCGGCGCAACAAAATGGCGTTACGGCGATGCGGAATTGAGCGTAAAAGTTTCTTCCGGCAGCCTTGACTTTTACATGACGGCGGAAAGCACGCCGGTGAAAAGAATAATAGCGAGAAAAATATGCGATATAGAACCGGAAGTCATGATATTGGGCGATCACTGGGAACGCGGATACGGCGACTTAAAGTGGGAAACCATCGTGCCCGGAAAGGTATTGCCGTGGTATTTTCTTATAACCGACGGCGTCACGACCGAATGCTGCGGCGTCAAAACAGGCGCAGCCTCCATGTGTTTTTGGCAGGTGTGCGAGCATGACATAACCCTGTGCATGGATATACGGTGCGGCGGCTCGGGCGTGGTTTTGTCCGGCAGGACGCTTCACGCCGCGACAGTCGTGACAAGGCAAGGCGCCCGGGGGGAAACCCCATTCAACGCGGCCGTTCAATTTTGCAAAATGATGTGCGACAAGCCGAAACTTCCCGCATTTCCCGTATATGGGGGCAACAACTGGTATTACGCCTACGGTAAAAGCACACGCGGGGAGATTATCGGGGATGCAAAACGCATATCGCAGTGGGCGGCGTCAAGTGAAAACAGACCATTCATGGTGATCGACGCGGGCTGGCAGCAGAATCTGCCCGGAGGATTTCCGGCGTCCGGCGGCCCTTGGTATAAAGGAAACGAACTGTTTCCCGATATGGAGGGTTTGGCCCATGAAATGAAAGAACTCGGCGCGCGCCCGGGGATATGGTACAGGGCTCTTTTGACGAAGGAAGAAGTTCCGCGGGACTGGCTGTTTTGTTCGGACAGGTTTGCCGATTTCAATGCGTTTTTCGGGGAGATAATGGATCCGAGCATACCGGATGTCCTCGAACATATCGGCAAAGATATCGCAAGGCTGAAAAACTGGGGCTTTGAGCTGATCAAACACGATTTTTCGACATTTGACATATTCAACCGGTGGGGCTTCGCCATGTCGTCGCAGCTGACGGACGATGGCTGGGCGTTTTCCGACCGCGGCAAAACATCCGCGGAGATAATCAAAAACTTTTACAAAGTCATCGCCGAAAATGCGGGTGAAAGTCTCATCATCGGCTGCAATACGGTCGGGCACCTCGCAGCGGGCCTGTTTCAAATACAGCGCACCGGAGACGACACGAGCGGTCAGCATTGGGAGCGCACCAGGAAAATGGGCGTGAACACATTGGCGTTCCGCATGCCCCAGCACAACAGCTTTTATTTCGCCGATGCGGACTGCGCGGGGATTACCAAAAACGTGCCGTGGGAACAAAACAAACTGTGGCTCGACTTGCTTGCGAAAAGCGGCACTCCGTTATTTATATCGGCTTCCCCCGACGCGCTCGGGGCGGAACAGGAACGGGAAATAATAAGAGCTTTTGATATTGCCTCAAAACCGTTGCCGGCCGGTGAGCCTCTCGGCTGGACAGGCACATCATGTCCGTCAAAATGGCGGCTCTGCGGCGATACAACCGAATATAACTGGTACGCGCCGGACAGGCCGGCTGAATGCGGGGATATATAAAAATCGTAAAAAAAAATTAAATATATAAAAAAGGAGCGGGTAAATATGACACAACGGGAGATGAATCTCAAAACCCTTCTATACAAAAACCCCGAAAAAATTCCGTTCAGCCCGGGAGGTCCGAGGGAATCGACCATCAGGCGCTGGCACGAAGAAGGCCTGCCGGAAAATATGAGCTGGTGGGATTATGTCCGCGAAAAAATAAATTTGCCGTCCGGACCGGCTTCGAAGCCCTGTCCGGGAATAGGCGCGGACCAAAGAATGATCCCCATATTCGAAGAAAAAATAATCGAGCATAAAACGAGGGCCGACGGCGGGGAAGGAACTTATATAATACAGGACTGGATGGGTTCGGTTCTGGAAATATCGGATAGGTACGACTACACGTATATAAGAAACGCGAAAGATTTCGTCACGCGCAGATGGATAAAATGCCCCGTGGAAACTTACGGCGATTGGCTTGAGATGAAAAAACGCTACGATTCGGCCGCCCCGCAGAGGGTGGGCGCGCTGACTCCCGAGCAGGTGCGGCAGATAGGCGAACGCGACAGCGCCAATTCCGTGGGGTTCAACGGTCCGTTCTGGCAGCTCAGGGAATGGCTCGGGTTCGAGGGTTTGTGCACGGCGATGATCGAGCGGCCGGAGTTCGTCGCCGAAATGATCGGATTCTGGCAGGATTTCATCCTGGCCGTTCACGACAGAATTTTCGCGCAGGGCGTCACGGTGGACATTGTGCGGTTTTCGGAAGACATGGCGTATAAGGCGCACAGCATGATTTCACCCGCGATGACGCGCGAGTTTCTGCTGCCGGTTTACAAGAAGTGGGTCGCATATTTCAAATCGCACGGGGCGCAGGTGATCAGCGTGGATTCGGACGGCTGCGTCGAGGAGCTTATACCGATATGGATTGAAGCGGGAATCAACGTCAATGAACCGCTTGAAGTCGCGGCGCACAACGACATCGTGCTTTACAGCAGCGTATACAAAAATAAAATGGGGTATACGGGAGGCGTGGACAAGCGCGCGATAGCGGCGGGCGGAAAAGTAATAGAAGCCGAACTCAAAAGGCTTGAACCGGTAATAAACAAGGGCGGCTATATTCCGTCGTGCGACCACGGAGTGCCAAGCGACATATCTCTTGATAATTTCATTCGCTACTCAAAGCTGCTCGCAAAATATACGGGCTGGCTTTAAAAGGGGAATATAAAAATGTTCAAAAAAAACAAAGGTATATTAAAAAAAATTCTGTGGGCTGCCGCTTTGATTCCGTTATCCTTGTTTATCCTTTCCGCTCATGCGTCATGCCAAAACAGCGGAAACGATGAACAGGACGAGGCGGATGATACCTTGGAAACGAAGGAACCGCTTGCGCCCGTGAACCGGGATTATAAGCCATCGGAAGCCCTCGCGGGAACGCTCGGAATCGATTTGAACAAGGAGATAAACACGGATATCATAGGACCCGGAGTCAACTTCAACTTTTGCTATATCAAAGAAATGGATTTGCAAAAGGGCGGAGAATCGGCAGGTTTTCCCAACACCGCCGGAATGTCCGAAAAAGACGCGCAAAAAGCGTGGGACGATTTTTTTGGGTTTATCGATTATATGGACTTCACATATGTGCGTTTCATGGTATCCTGCACGATGTGGGAACCTGTCAACGACAATTCGGATCCGTTTGACACGGACTTCGCCGGCGGATTTGTTTTCTCGCCCGATTATCGCGGAAGTCACCCGGAAGTCTCCGAAAACAATTACCTTTACATGGAGGCCATGTACAAGATACTCGACCGCTTTGAGACGGCGGGCAAATATGTCGTTCTCGCCAACTGGGGACGGGGTTCCGCTACCTTCTGTCCGGACGGCGATAACTGGCTCGGGGAAAAATCGCCGGACGGTTTTTCG
>WQXD01000209.1 GCA_009785015.1 Oscillospiraceae bacterium
ATATGCCCTATTACAAAAAACTCAACGATAAACTGCACAAGGCGGGCAAGAAAACCGGCATACATATCGACGGCACGCTGTCGCCCTGCCTCTCGCTTCTGCCGCTGTGCGGTTTCGACCTCGCGGAATCGGTGACGCCCGCGCCGGTCGGCGACATCGGCTTTGAGCGCCTATTCGAAACTGTCGGCGATGACTTTATCATCATGGGCGGGCTGCCCGGAGCTTTGTTTTCGGCGCGTTACAGCGATGAGTTTTTCGACGGATACTTAAAACAACTGGCGCGCGTTTCCAAACCGGGCGCGAAGTTCATAGTCGGCGCCGCCGACCAGGTGCCCCCGGACGCCATAATCGGGCGCATGTACAAAGTGCGCGAAATGATCGAAAACAATGTGTGAAATAAGGAGAAATGAAAAATGAAAGCGGGATACGGCAGAAACAAAATCACGCCTCCCTTGGGAGTCGAGCTGTGCGGATACGGGTATTACTTAAAAAGGCGCGCGACGGGCATACGCGACGATTTGTACGCGTCCTGTCTCGCCTTCAAAAGCGAAAAAGAAACATATCTGCTGATTTACTGCGACCTTGTGGCATTCACCGAAAATATCGTGTCGGAAACAAAGCGCCTCATCCGGGCAAAATACGGAGTGCCGGAGCAGTGCGTCATGATTGCGGCGACGCATACCCATACCGGCCCCGCGACGATGGACGCCAAAGGATGCGGGGAGATGGACGCCGGCTATATCGGCGCCCTGCCGGAAAAGATTTTAAAGGCGGCGGACGGGGCATATGCGGATTTATGCGATGTGGAATATATCCAAAGCTCCGAAAAAGAAATCGCGCCCATAGGCTATAACAGGGCGATCGCCGGCGGCCCCGAGGATCATTTTGTGCGCGGATTTTACATAAAGCGGACCGGCGCCCCCGATATCGCCGTTGCGAGCTACAACTGCCACCCGGTTTCAATGGGGGCGTCAAGCGAAATATCCCGCGATTACGCCGGCCAGAGCGCCGACGCCTTGAAAGCTTTGGGAGAGGCGGGGCCTCATGGCCTGTTTATCACGGGGGTGTGCGGGGATATAGACCCGCCGCCGGCCGACAGGGGAAACTTCGAAAAAATAAAGCAGTACGGCAAATCGATCGCCAAGGGGTTTTACGCGGGCCTGAGCCCAAAAAAAGAGCGCCCCGAAAATTTTTCCCATGGGGAGATAAGGGTGCCTTTGCCCCTTCAGCCCTTCGACGAAAAGAAGATAAAGGAAGTTGCGCTCGCGGCGCGAACCGGCGGCAAAAGCGAAGGGTTTTCGCGCGTGGCCGAGCTCTGGGAGCAAAAACTTCTGGGGGAGCTGGCTGAGGGAAATTTAAATTTCGAATATGAAGAGGGTATCGCGTATGTTTTTTCGATTGGCAGTATATCGGTTGTCGGTATAAATTATGAGACATTCACCGAAATCGGGACAAAAATCCGGGAGGCGTTTTTTGACCGGACCGTTATCGTCGCGGGCAACGCGGGCTCGACCAAAGGATATTTTTCCACTCCGGCCGAAATCGAAACCGGAGGCGGATACGCCGCGAGGGAGAGCATGTTCTTGTACGGGAAGCTTCCCCTTGACGCCGCCGCCGCGGGGGTTTTCGCCGGGGCGGTGACCGAAGGCGTGAAAAACAAAATGATATAATATAGTCGACAAAAGGAGGATTTTGTACATATGGGTCTATTGGCAGTATCCGGAGGGATTCCGGTTAAAAAACAGATCGGAAGCTATGCGGCGTGGCCGGTGTGCGATGAAAACATGGAGAGGGCCTTAGCCGAAGTCGCCAGATCCGGCATCTGGGGTACACTCGGCCCCAAATGCGACGAATTTTCGCGAAAATACGCCGAATATACTCAAAGCGGGCATTGTATCGCGGTGACAAGCGGAACGGTGGGCCTCGAATTGATTCTGAGGGCGCTCGGAATAGGTTATGGGGACGAGGTGATCGTTTCTCCCTATACTTTCGTGGCGACCGTTTCCGCAATCATCATAACCGGCGCTCTCCCGGTTTTCGCGGATATCGAGCCCGATACATACAATTTAAGCCCCGAATCCGCGGAGGGGGCAATAACCGGCAAAACAAAGGCGATTATCGGGGTGCATTTGGGGGGACGGTGTTTCGATGCGGACAAATTGCGCCGGACGGCGAAAAAACACGGGCTTTATTTAATCGAGGACGCTTCGCACGCGCAAGGCTCGGAGTGGGACGGCAGGCGCGCGGGCTCGCTCGGGGATGCGGCCGCGTTCAGTTTTCAAAACAGCAAAAACCTCCCCGCCGGGGAAGCGGGGGCGGTCACTTCCGCCGACCGGGACATATATCAAAAGGCCTGGTCCATTCACAACAACGGCCGCGCCTACGGGGACCCGGAGCTGTTTTCCCCCCACCCGTATGCCGGGACAAACGCGAGGATGACGGAATGGCAGGCCGCCGTTTTGTGCGAGGGGATGAAGCGCCTTGACGCGGATATCAGCCGCAGAATGGCAAACGCCGCCTATTTGGACGAAAAATTCGGCGCCTTCCCGTTTTTGGAGCCGATGAAAAGAGATTCGAATATAACCAAAAACAGCTGTCATTTGTATGTGTTCAAGTACAAAAAAGAGGGGCTTTGCAATGTGCCGAGGGACAAATTCATCGCCGCGCTGAACGCGGAAAACGTCTGCTCGGCTGCTGAGGGATATTCGTACCCGATATATGAAATGCAGATGATGTACGGCGAAAAATTCAAAAAAATAACCGGCAGAGAGTTCGCAAATCCCAAAGAGAGCCTGCCAAACAACGAAACGGCGGCGTACGCGGAGGGCGCGTGGATGTACCACAGCTCGCTTCTGGGCGAGCTCGCGGATATGGACGCCATATTTGAAGCCATGGAAAAAATATACAAAAATAAGGACGAGCTATAAAGAGTAACGCCAAATGAAAGCGATAAAAACCCAAAATCTCAGCAAAACCTATATCACCCGCGTCAAAGCCGAGGGGCTGCGCGCCTCTTTGCGCGCCCTCGTGAAGCCGGAGCGCAGGGAAGTCAAAGCAGTCCAAAAAATCAGCCTCGAGGTGGAACGCGGCGAAGTGATGGCATTTATCGGCCCCAACGGCGCGGGCAAATCCACTTTCATAAAAATGCTCTGCGGCATACTGCACCCCACCGAGGGCGAAATGTCGGTTTTGGGGATGTCGCCCGTAAAAGAACGCCGCAGGCTCGCCATGCGCATCGGGACGGTGTTCGGGCAAAAATCCCAGCTCTGGCTGCACCTTCCCGCCCTTGACAGCTTCACGCTGCTGGCGGCCATCTACGAGATAAGTGACGCCGAAAAAAAACGCCGGGTCGCCAAGCTCACCGAACGGTTCGAGCTGGGCGATTTCCTCAAAACGCCGGTGCGCAAGCTCTCCCTCGGTCAGCGCGTGCGCTGCGAAGTGGCCGCTTCTCTTTTGCACGAGCCGGAGATGCTGTTTCTCGACGAACCCACCATCGGGCTCGACGTAGTGGTGAAACAGTCGATCCGGGAGCTCATATTGGAGCGCAGCCGCGAATACGGGACGACCGTGCTGCTCACCAGCCACGACCCCGCCGACATAGAGCAGCTCTGCCGCAGGGCGGTGGTCATCGATCACGGGACAATAGTACTCGACTCGTCCGTGGAGCGGCTCAAAACCGGTTACCTCGGCAAAAAACTCATAGAGGTCAGTTTCAGCCTGCCGCAAAAGATACCCGAAATGCCCGGGGTTTCGGCTGACGGCGACCCGAGCGGGCTCAAATTCAAACTCAGCGTGGATACATCGCTTTGCCCTATCGGCGAAGTGATGGAGCGCCTGTCAAAGCTGGGAAACGTATTCGATATAACCATATCCGATCCGCCGATGGAGGAAATCATCGCGGCGATATTCAAAGAAGAGGCGTCCAGATGAAAACAGCCAGAAAATATTTTACAATTATCCGGATAAGTGTCGCGAATTCCGTCGCTTACCGGGCGAACACCTTTTCCCGTTTCGCGTTTTATACCCTGTTCATCTATGTGTTCATGAATTTGTGGCAGGCGATATACAAAGAGGGAAGCGTCCACGGCTACAGCTACGTTCAGATGGTTTGGTATCTCATCATGACCGAACTGATCGTATTTTCTTCGCCGGGCAGCAGTATACTCAGCCGCATAAACGAAGACGTGAAAAGCGGGGCGATAGCCTATTGGCTCGGCCGCCCCGTACACTATATCTTCCTGCAGTACACAAGCGCGCTGGGGGAATTGTTTGTCAATTTCATGAGTTTCGGGGTTTTGGCGGTTGTGCTCGGATTTGTTTTCGTGGGGCCGCTGCCCGCATTCCAGATAGCCGGATTGCTCCCGCTTTTGCTGTCTGTCGCCCTGGGGCTGATTATAGGGTCGTTTTTTATGACGCTGATCGGGCTGTCGGCCTTCATTTTCGAGGATAACTTCGCCTTGTATCTGGTTTATCAAAAAATTTGTTTTATGCTGGGCGTGTTTTTACCGGTGGAATTTCTGCCGGAATGGCTCCAGCCGGTGGCCAAAAATCTGCCTTTTTCATATATCGCCTGGGCGCCGGCGAAGATATTTGTGAATTATTCGCCCGAGGTTTGCCTTGAGCTTCTTTTGCGGCAGGGTTTTTGGGCGGTTATTGTCGTTTCGGCCACGCTTGCAGGGTACCGGCTGTGCGTTTCGCGGCTGCAGGTAAACGGAGGATAAGACCATGAAAAAACATTTGAAAATATTCGCCTGTCATTTCAGGCTCAACTTTGCCTCGGCGCTGGAATACCGCGCCAGCTTTCTCACGCAGGCTTTCGGGATGGCACTCTCCAACAGTTCCTTCATTTTCTTCTGGTGGATCGCCTTCGGGCAAATCGGCGGCCGAATCGCGGGATATTCGTTTGAAGATGTGTTATTCATCTGGGCGGTCACAGTTCTGCTTTCGGGTTGTCGCGGGTGCTGGGAGCCAACGTGTCCAATCTGACCAACCTCATCGTCACGGGAGAATTTGACGCTTTTTTGGTGCAGCCGTGCAATATCCTCATGAATTTTTTGTGCGCGCGCACCACCCTTTCGGCTTACGGAGACCTGATTTACGGCTTTATCATCATGGGTATCTTCTATCCCGGCAGTCTTTCGGCCTGGCTGTGGTTTTTTTGCGGCATGCTGGCCGGCGCGCTGCTGATGACGGCGATCACCTTAATGGCGCACACGCTGAGTTTCTATTTCGGCGACGCTTCGGTTATCGGGCAGATGGCGACCGAATTTGCCATCAATTTCTCGATATATCCCGAAAAGATATATGCCCCCGCCGTGCGCGCGCTGATGTACAGCGTCATTCCCGTCGGCATCGCGGTGCATATACCCTTGCGTCTGACAGAAGAATTTTCGCCGTGGATCGCCTTGGCCGCACTCGGGGGGACGGCGCTGTACTGCGTTTTGGCGGGGTGGTTTTTTTACCGCGGGCTGCGGCGGTACGAATCGGGGAACATGATCGTCGTCAGGCAGTGAAAACAAGCCGCGTCAAAGCGAAAAATATTTTTTACGAAGCCAACCTTTTTCAATTTTTTTGGTACAGTATAATGAAAACCAAAATCGCGATTTGGATTCACGGGGAACGGAGGTGATATTTTGAATATTTTTAACGGCACAGAAAGAGAATTTGAAGAAATTGTTGAAAAGAACAAAGCGGCAGTTTATGGAACGGTCTACGCATATTTTCCATATAATTCTGACGTTGACGATGTTGTGCAAGAAACTTTTATCCAAGCCTATTTTAATTACGGTGCGATAAAAAATAAAAAAAACATAGGCGCGTGGCTTTGCGGCGTTGCCCGTAATATCGCATTGAAAAAATTGCGAGCGACCCGTTATCATCTATCCCTTGATTCCGTAATAGAGCAAGCGTCGGAAGATTTGGAAAGCCGGTACATTAAAATTGAAACAAACGTTGAAATACGAAAGGCAATATCTTCTCTCTCAAAGCCGATTGCCGAAACGATAATCCTTTATTATTTTGCAAATAAAAATATTCGTGAAATATCATCACTGCTCTTTGTTTCAGAGGGTACTGTCAAAAGCCGTTTGCATGACGGCAGAAAAAAATTGAAAGGGGAATTAATACACATTATGAAAGAACAAGGAAATTGTCTTGACGAAAAAGACGTTATCAATGAAGTTAAGCTATTGATTCAAAAAGCAGAAAAGAAGGGAAAAATAAACCGAAACGCGGTTGCATTAGCGCATTGCGATGAAGCGATTGCCAAACTCGGAAAATCATCTGCTGAATATAAAACACTTGCTCAAATATATAAAATCCGTGCAAGCGCAATAGGTTATACTCAAAAAGAAAAAATGATAGAAAGCATGGAAAAAAGCCTCCAATATGCCAAATTATCAGACGACAAAAAATTAATCTGCGAATGTTTGCTTGATATGGCGTTTTATAAAAATCACGAAAAATGGTCGCCATATTTTTTAGAAGCGTATGAATTGGCTAAACAAATCGGATATAATGAAATATGCTGTGAATGTGCTATGTGGCTTGGGGCGGACCACATACATAAAATGGAGTATTCGGAGGGGGAAAAGTATATTAATGACGCCCTCGAACATTATAAGCATATTAATTCAAAAGCAAGCGTTAATTGCTGCGCCGGAG
>WQXD01000210.1 GCA_009785015.1 Oscillospiraceae bacterium
GGCTGAGGCCGGGCTTCGGCTTTTGGCCTGGGGGCTCCGCACGCGGGGCAGAATTTTACTTTTTCGGGAAGGGCCGTACCGCAATCTTCACAAAACACGATCACCCCCCCTTTCCGGATTTCAACGGGGCGAAAGCAGCCGAAAGCTCATCCCGGAGCGTCGAAATCGGGCCGCTCAGACGCCGTTCGGCCTGTTTTAACTGAAGCTCGATATCCGCGTTCAAATTGTCGCCGCATTTGGTGAACATCACGTCTATCCGGGCCATGCGGTACACGCACGAATAAATGCGCAGCGGATCCCCCATGGAGGCGGCCCAGTAGAAATCCGCCGCGAATTCCTGAAATTCCGCGACCCGCGCCAGCAGATCCCTGTGGGTGATGGCGATGTATGAGGGCGGCTTTATTTTCTCCAGCATTTCCATCGAGGCCACGGTGTTCGCATAGATTTCGCTGGCGAGATCCTCGTAGTTCTCGTAGCTTTCGCTCTCCTCGACCATGGGCATTACGGCTTCGACAAATTCGATGCTGTATTTTACCAATTCGTGCATATCACCGGATATGTTTTTGAGCATCGTCAGATAATCCCGGGTGGCTTTTACGGTTTTTCCCTCTCCCGTGTCCATGTCGCCCGGCGGTATCGCCGATGTGAGCGTGTCGAGCTTTTTTGCGAAGTTTTGCAATTGTTTGATCATCGCCTCGGCTTCATCCGCGTTAAATTCCGCGTCATCTTCGTCGGCGGCGGCGATTTCGTCGCGTACAAATTCCAAAAGCTCCGAGAAAATCGGCTCCGCGGCCTCAAACGCGTCAAAACATTTTCCGATAACCGGATCTTCCGCCGCGGCGGCGGACGAGGCGACGCCGGCAATCAGCGAAAGACACAGCAGGACCGCGGTCAGTTTCGCCGCGATTGCTATTTTTTTCATACATTTTCCTCCTTTTCCTCCTCAATCAGGAACCGGTGCGAGCCGCTCCCGGCTCTTATATATCCCCCGGCGGTCTTTATATTCGCCGCACTCCCGAAGGGGACGCTCACATACAGCCAAAGCTCGCCGTACTGCCGGATCCAGCGCACCGATATATCGCCCCTGACCGTGTCCGCGACGGCGCTCGCCGACAGCAGTTTTTTGGGATAACACGGCTCTACGGCAAATTCCTCAAAGCCGGGCGACAGGGGCCTGATGCCCGCGATATACGCGTAAAGCCAGTAATCCACCGCCCCGTACATGGGGTGGTTGTGCGAATTCATGCCCGGGTCGAGTTTCAGCTCGAAGCGTTCCCATATGGTGGTCGCCTCATTTTGGATCATGTAGCCGTATGAGGGGTAAGTCTGACGCGTGATGAGTTCCCAGGCCTCGTTTTCGTATCCGTATCTGGCGAGCATGTCGAACAGATAGCGCGTGCACAGGTTGCCGGTGGTGAAGCGGTAATCGTTTTGCACGAGGTCCGAAACCATCAATTCGGCGACCCTTTGCTCGTGCTCTTTTGGTATCAGCCCCAGCCAGAGCGCGAAGGCGTGGCTCGCCTGCGAGCCCGAAGCCACAATGCCGCTCTTCTCGTCGAACCATTTTTCAAGGAAAGCCTCCTTGATTTTTTCGGCGATGCCGGCGTACTTTTCCGCGTCGGAATCATTATTTAAGAGTTTCGCGAACTTTTCGATCAGGCGGCAGTTGTAATAGGAATATCCGGTCGACATCAAAAGCCCGGGCGTGACCGCGGACACTGCGCCCTGCGGGCGGTCGCAGGCATAGGCGGGCCCGGCCCAGTCGCCGTAATGCGAGTAGTTTGTTATATACCCTTCGCTTTTTTCGAGCAGGCAGTTTTCCCACGCCTTAAAATTTTCATATGCCTCGCCTATGAGCCCGGCGTTGCCCGCGTGCAAAAGATCCATGAGCCCCGCCACCAGAAACGACGAGCACACGGGGTCCGCGGGCCGAGAGCCGAAAACATACGGAGCCGTGCAGGTTATCGCCCCGTCTTCGGACTGCGCCTCCGCGATATCCCTGACCACTTTGGCGAACATCTGCCCGATATCGAAATTATACGGAGTGGCCTCGAAGCGCACCGTGGCGTCGTTCATCCAGCCCATGCGCTCGTCGCGCTGCGGGCAGTCGGTCAAAACGCTGTGCATATTCGCGCGCTCCGTCATCACCGCGTTTTTGTGGATTTGATTGACCAGCGGGTCGCCGCACTCGAAAAAGCTGTCGTTGTCGAGGTCCGTGTAAAGCGATACTGCGGTTATATCCTCACGCCCCACCAAATCCAAGCCCTCGATTTGCGCGTACCTGAATCCGTGGTATGTGAACTGCGGCTGCCAGACTTTTTGATCCCGGTCCCCGCCCGCCGCGATGTACACGTCGGCGCATTTGGCCTCGCGCAGCGGTTTTTGGTTGACGGAACCGTCCGGATTTTTGACTTCCGCGAATTTTATCGTGATTTTTTGCCCCTTTTCGAGATTATCCGGGAGCCTGAGCTCTGCCACTCCGGCTATATTCTGCCCAAAATCGGCCACATATACCCCCGCTTCGGGGGAGTACAGCGATTTTGCCCTGTAGTTTTGCATCGGGCGTATGGGAGGCAGCGCCTGGGCGCGCATTTTTTTACAGGGGGCGGCCGCCGTTTGGGCGTTTTGGTATACCTCGGCGCCGGATTTGGTCATATCCAGCGTTTCGCCGTCGTATATGTTGCTTTCCAGGCAGGGGTCGGCGCACACCTGCCAGTCCGGGCCCGTTTTTATATTTTCGGTCCGGCCGTCCTTGTACCTGAGCGATAAAACCGCGCTCAGCAGCTTGATTCCGCCGAATCTCACCCCGCGCCCGCCCGTATGCCTGTCCACGAGCCCGCTGTCGATATTGCGCCAGCCGTCGGCCACGCATATTTTTATCTCGTTTTGGCCCCGGTGCAGCATCTCCGAAATTTCCGGCAGCACCGCGTAGTACGCCGTCTCGCTGTAATCGGAATGGGCGGGGTCGAGTTCGGAGGGATCGGCCAAAATTCCGTTTATGCGGACTTTGTGATAGCCGAGCCCGCACACAAACAGGCAGGCCGATTCGAGCCCGTCGGAAATTTCCGCTTCTTTTTTGAAAATCAGCACTTTTCTCGCGGTTTTGTTTTGGCCGCCTGCGTCCTTTGGGTGCGCTATCCAATCCGCTTCCCAATTCATCGCCCCGCTGTAAAAATAGTCTTTGTACGATTCGCCCGCTTCGCCGTCATTGTCCCATACGAGCGCGCCGATCTCGAGCTTTTCCCCCGGCGGCAGGGGCAAGCCGGCGTATGCGGCGGACTGTGTTTTGGAATCGACTTTTCCGCTGTCCCAGAGAAGCCTGTCTTTTGCCTTCACGGTTATCCGGTAAGCGCTCTGGTACGCGCCGTCTTTACCCGATACCGCCGCCCATGAAAATACGGGATTCCTAATGTCGGATATCCTGTAGCGGAAATCCTTTCTCAACCGGTTGTAATTCTGATAAAACTTGCTTATTTTCAGCATCCCAAGCCCCCATTTCGTTTGCTTTTTTTTACAGTATAATACACTATTTGCATTTTGTCAAGATTTTTTTCACCCGTTTATCGTCCTGATTTCAATCCCTTCCGTTTCGCCGATTTCAAGCTCCTTTTCGACCCCGGGGAACAAGTCGAAGAAATTGTCCGTGACGCGTTTTCCTTCCAAATCGATGCACACGCCGAGCGCGAAGACTTCGCATTTCAAATATACTTTGCCGGATTTTTCGTCGAGTCTTTTTGATATACGGGGATTTTTTACGAGTTCCAGCTCGTGATATTTCGTATCGATGAAACGCCTTGACGAAACCACTTTGCCTTCAACGTACAGTATCGCGTAGGGAAGGCACTTTGTTTTTTTTGTTTTCTGCCACAAATCACAGTCGATATCCGCGGCGACATGCGAGGAATTTGCCTTTATTGTGATTTCTTTCGACTTCTTTTCCAGATATTCGCCGTCCAAGCTGAAAATGCCGTACTCGACGACTGCCTCTACGTCTTCCGGCTTATCGGATATCGCGTAAACCGACAGTTTGCCGTTTTCGTGCGCTATATCCGCGGCGAGCTCGGCGAAGGCGCGCTTGACCGGATAAAAAGCGGGGTTCCTGTTCTTATAGTAATCCACAATCGTCCAGCTCCGAACCGCGGGCCAGCAGTCGTTGTACATCCAGAATATCGCCGACGCGCTGTCGTATTTCCTGCGCCTGAAATTCAAAATATATTCGCCCAGCCCGTCGCCCTGTATAAATCCCCCCATATACACGTACTGCTCCAAGCCAAGGCTCAGCGGATCGATGTTCAGCCACTCCCTGACCATTTTGTCAGCTGACGAATCCCCGAAATCGTCGATCGAGTTTTCGTGGACCTGCCACGAGAACGAATGCATGTATTCTTCCCCCTCATCGAGGCACGCCCTCACTGCCGGCAGGCTGCCCGGGCCCCGGAGCCCGCCCTCGTTCGGAAAGCGGCATCCGTAAGTCCTGTACTCGAAAAAGTTGAAGTTGCCAAACCCGATATTCCACGGGTGCTGGTCGCCCGTGTGGTCGGCGTTGGGATATTCCCAGTCGGGCGACCAGGGGCTCGAGGGCTGGTAATACTTATGCGGATCTTCTTCTTTCAGCGTTCTGGGCAAAAGCCAGTGATACAGGTTCGCGTCGGGGAACCTGTCGCCGGGCAGGGGTTCCCAGATCTGCCATTCGATTTCGTTGTTGCCGCTGTATATCACAGCCGAGGCGTAACGCGACAGTCTGCGTATCTGATATCTTATCTCGTTTCTGTAATTGTCGAAAAATTCGCCGTCGTTTGACGGATAGGTCGAGCACGCGCCGATAAAGTCCTGCCATACGAGCAGTCCCTTTTCGTCGCACAGATCGTAAAAATCGCCGCTCTCATACATTCCGCCGCCCCATACCCTCATCATGTTGCAGTTCGCCTCTATCGCCCGGTCGAGCAAAACGGCGTAATCGTCTCTTGTTATCCTCGAATAGACTATGTCGGCGGGCACGAAATTGCCCCCTTTGGCGAATATTTTGACGCCGTTGACCGTCAGGATATAGTATGTGCCCTTTTGGGGGTGCTTCGACTGGTCTATGACCGCCTTTCTGATCCCGTGCTTTATGGTTTCCTCATATACCGGGTCTTCGTTTTCGTCGAGCAGCTCGACTTTTACGGTATATCTGTGCTGGGCGCCGAAGCCCGCTGGATTCCAGAGCTTCGGGTTTTGTATCGCAACGCCGCATGAAATTTTTGATTTCCCCGGCGGCAGGCAGGCGGTTGTTTTGCAGGTTTGGTTTGTTTCGGCAACCGTGATCCTGCACGCGCAGTTTTTCGCTTTGCCGCAGAGATTGTCGGCAAATATTCTCACTTCCAAACCGGCAGACAGAAAATCGTCCGAGAGCTCCGACAAAACCGCGGTCTGGTCGGCGAAAACCTCTCCGAATTCGAGATATACATCCCCGGGTATGCCGACGTTTACAAGCCTTGGCGCCCAGTCCCATTCAAAGGAACACTGGGGCTTTCTGAGCCACATCCTTTTGTGCAGTCTGCCGGTGCCGGTGCCCAAAGAGGCGTAATAGGGCAGGGCCGGCTTGTCCGCGGCCCAGATCAGCCCGCTTTCGACGACGACAAAAATATTGTTCTCGCCGGGCCTGATCAGATTTGTAACGTCGAGTATGCACGGGTAATAATAATTGTTGTGCCTCCCGGCTGTTTGGCCGTTGATATACACGACCGCAGTCAGGTCGAGGCACTCAAACACAATTCTCGTTTTTTTGTCTTTTATGTCGTTTTCGTCTACTGTAAAAGTGCGCCGGTACCCCCAGATCCACTCCTCGACCCAGCGGGCTTCCAGCACGTTTTTTTTGAGTGTGGGTTCCCTTATTATTTTCTCTTTTATGAGCGTCCCGTGGACACAACCGGGGACTTCGGCCTTTATGAAGCGTTCGCTCTGTTCGAAATGGGGAAAACGCCCGGTCCCGCCGCGGTCCCCCGACCCTCCGCGAAGCTCCCACACGCCGTTTAACGATTGTTTTTTCATGTACCCTCCGCAAAAATTTGATATTTGCTATATTATATCATTATATACAAGCAAAGTCTATAGATTATTTTAAATTATTTTGAAAAAGATTAGCGCCGCGCTCCTGAAACGAAATGTCAAGGACTTTTTAATCAAGTTCACAGAAAAGTAACAATAATTTTTTGGAAATCCTTAAAAACGCTTGACATTGTGCGCCCATTGGGTGTATAATGGGATAAAAAGATATGGAGGTGTTTTGTTATGGCTGAAACAAGGCTCAATGTTCGCGTAGATAACGCTGCAAAAAAACAAGCAGAGGCGGTATTTGCCGCGCTCGGAATGAATATGAGTACGGGTATCAATATTTTTTTGGCGCAGGTGGCGCGTTCGAGGTCAATCCCTTTCGCTCTTGAATTGAGCGGCGATCCGGTTGAGCGTCGTATGCGGGAAGCCGTAAACGCGAAAGTTTCTACTGTTAAATCATCTGGCTCGCCTGTCGCATTGTACGATGATTTGCAAAAGCGCCCTTTCCTTGAATATCCTGACGGCAGGAGGGTTTATGACATTGAATGAAGCCCCGGAAATACTCGTCTTTGCGGGGCCTAACGGTTCCGGCAAAAGTACAGTCACGCAGGCTTGGGAAAA
>WQXD01000211.1 GCA_009785015.1 Oscillospiraceae bacterium
AAATCCGCGAAAAAGTGAAAAACACAAAACTTCAGATGCTGTTCCGGGGCCAGAATATACTCGGATACAGGCACTACGCGGACGACGTGGTCGAATATTTCGTGCAGAAATCCATAGCCAACGGAATAGATATAATCAGGATATTCGACGCTCTGAACGATTCCCGTAACCTCAGAACCGCGATAGAAGCCGCAAAAAAAGAAAAAGGGCATGCGCAGGCGGCGATAAGCTACACCATAAGTCCCGTGCACAACAACCTCTCTTTCGCCAAATACGCGAAAGAACTCGAGGATATGGGCGCGGATTCGATCTGCATAAAGGACATGGCGGGCCTTTTAAAGCCCTACGACGCATACGATTTGGTGAAGGCCATAAAACAGCAGGTCGCCATACCCGTGCAGCTGCATACGCATTACACATCGGGACTCGCTTCGATGACTGTCTTAAAAGCGGTCGAAGCCGGAGTTGATATCATAGACACGGCGATTTCGCCCATGGCGATGGGCACTTCCCAGCCGCCCACCGAACCGCTCGTCGCCGCACTGGCGGGTACGGAATATGACACGGGGCTGAATTTGAACAAACTCGACGAAATCGCGAAATATTTTGAACCGCTCCGGGCGGAATATATAAAGAGCGGGCTGCTCGATACCGATCTTCTGAAAGTGGACGTCAACGCCCTGCTGTATCAGGTTCCCGGCGGTATGCTCTCAAACCTCGTGTCGCAGCTAAAACAAGCGGGGGAATCGTCCAAGCTGCTTTTGGTACTCGAGGAAATCCCGAGGGTCAGAGAGGATGCGGGATACCCGCCGCTTGTCACCCCCACTTCGCAGATCGTGGGCACGCAGGCCGCTTTCAATATCATAGCCAACGAGAGATACAAAAATGTGACGAAGGAATTCCGGGGGATCGTAGCCGGCGAATACGGCAAAACCCCGGTTGAAATAAGCCCCGAATTTGTAAAACAGATAATCGGCGACGAGACGCCCATAACAAACCGCCCCGCAGACGATATAGCCCCGGAGCTCGAAATTTTGAGGCAAAAAGTGAAACCGTACTATGAGCAGGAAGAGGATATACTCACATATGCGCTGTTCGAGCAGGTCGCCCAAAAATTTTTCGAATACAGGAAAGCGGTCAAATACGGCGTCGATCTGGATAATGCAGACCTGAAAAACAAAGTCCACCCCGTATAGTAAAAACAACACGTAATTTTGAGTTTAAGGAGGATTGGTTATGGAACAGCGTTTGAATTTTTCGAATATTCCCGAGGTCCATGTGGACAAAGACCCCGCTCTCACATCGTTTTTATCCGGGATGCGGCGTGTCGTGCAAAAAGACCGCAGTTTTGTCCAGTATAAAAACCGCCTGATCTGCACAAACCCGAGCTGGGTGCGCGACCATATCCACGAAATGAAAGCGTACAAGCACTGGGAGAGCGATTTGACTTCGTTTATCGACACGCTCTTGGAGCTTCAGACGGAAGACGGGTTTTTTTATGAAATTCTCACTTCAAAAAACGACGGCCACACCACGTTTGTAAACGACGACTGCCTGCTGTTTGAAGGCGATGCGGCGTATATAAGATTGGAAATGGAAGCCGACGTCGAATATCTCATGGTGGAGGGGGCATATACGGCGTATCAGGCGACCGGAAACACCGAATGGATAAAAAAAGCGCTGCCGAAACTCGAGCGCGCAATGGAATACATGCTGTCCGATGAAAAACGGTTCGACCAAAAACACGGCTTGGTCAAGCGCGCGTTTTCGATCGACACGTGGGATTTCACATACGGTTATCCGGACACCAACCGCAGAATCGAAGCCGATATGCCCATGTCGATCATGCACGGGGACAATTCGGGGATGATCGACGCGATGCGCCGTCTGAGCGCTTTGAGGCTCGAAACGGGCGACCAAAAAAAGGCCGCGTATTGGGAAAACAAAGCGCGGGAAATGCTGGATAATCTGATAAAAGTGTGCTGGAACGGAAATTATTTCACTCATCAGGTGCATTTGAACCACCCGGGGGCCGAAGGCTGCGACGAATCGAAAATCCTTTCGCTGTCCAACGCCTATGATATAAACAGAAACGTGACCACGCAAAAGATGACGGACAGCATCATCGAAGAATACAAAAAACGCCGCGACTCCGGCGTTGCTTTTGCGGAATGGTTTTCAATCGACCCGCCTTACCCGGTTTTCTTCAGATATGAGGCGGGGCAATATATCAACGGCGCGATAACTTCGTTTACCGCCGGGGAGCTCATGCGCGCAGCGCTGAAAAACGGGCACGAATCATACGGCTATGACATATTATGCCGTATCCGCCAATTGTATGAAAGGGACAACGACATATATTTCATGTATTCCCGCGACGACGCCTCCAATCTGGGCGGAGGCCCGAGCGGCTGGGGCAGCGCGGCGATACTGGCGGCTTTTGAGGAAGGGATCGCCGGAATAGAAGATAAAGGATTTTTGTTCGGCAAACTCGCCTTCTCGCCGCGCTGGGCGCTCACGGGGGCGAAAAGCGCCGAATATCTCACGGGTTACGCGGCCGGTTCGCGTTATGTGCGCACATGCTATGAGCTGTTCGGCGATAAAATCGTCATCAGCCTGACGAGCCCCTCCGAAACGGTGGACTGCCATATAATGCTGCCAAAGGGCGCCGCTCTAAAGCGCGCGCTTGTCGGCGGAGCCGAGGTATCTTCCGCGGAGAGCAAAACAAACGAGGCGTCATACGCCGATTTTTCTTTTAGAAATACGCCCGGTGACAATACCGGTACGGGAAGCTGGATATGCGGCGTCACCAATGATATCGTCGTAGAATTGAAGTGATGGGAGCAGGGAAGTATGATTACAAAAAAATTCGTTTTTGCGGCCGCCGCGCTTGTAATTTGTATGATTTTTTCGGCGGTCTCATGCGATAAATCAAGCTCAGACAATCAAAATACCCGAGACGGGGATTCCGGTTCGGAAAATATTTTTGCGGAAGATTCCGGACCCGACAGGGAAAATACCCCCGATTCGGTGCCTTCCGATTTGAAATTCGACGGCAAAACTTTTACCGTTTTGTCAAGGGAAGAATCGATTTGGAACGCCGAAATGGGAGTTGAGGAAGAAAACGGCGACATAGTGAACGACGCGGTGTACAAAAGAAACAAAACGGCCGAAGGCAGGTTTGACATAACGGTAAAAGTCGTGAAAATCCCCGGAGTATGGGGGCAGGAGGCCAGTTTCAACAACAACGTGAAAAACAGCGTGAAAGCAGGGGACAACGCATACGATTTGATTGCGGGATACGCGTATTTTTTCACGCCTTTGGCGGCGGAGGGATTTTTTCTGAACTGGAAAAAAATTCCGCATGTGGATTTCGGCGCCCCCTGGTGGGCCGCCGACCTCAGCGACAAAATGACCATCGACGGCAAACTGTATTTTATGAGCGGGGACCTGAGCCTCAGTTTCACTCAAAAACTGATGTGTTTGTTTTTTTCCAAGCAGATACAACAGAATTACGACATCGAAGACCTGTATCAGGTGGTCCTCGGCGGCAAATGGACTTACGATAAATTTTATGACACAATCAAAAACATTTATACCGACTTAAACGGCAACGGCAAAAAAGACGACGAAGATCTGTTCGGATTTGTCACGGGAACCGGCAACGGCTGCGACCAGTTTTTTGTGTCGCAGAACCAGCCGATCACCAAAAAAAACGCGGACGGCTATCCGGAGCTCATATTCAATTCGCCGAAAACGATAAAAATAACGGAAAATATGATCGATCTGTTCTATGAAAACCCGGGGGCGTTCGCAGAAGATGAAGGCAAAACGGGCACGCACGTCGAAATGTTCAAAAGCGGCAGGGTTTTTACGATGTTCGGCGACTTGTCTTTTACCGAAAATTTCAGGGATATGGACGACGACTACGGGGTTCTCCCATACCCCAAATTCGATGAAGCGCAGGATAAATATGCGGGGCTCACACAGGACGCATATTCCATTTTCTCCATTCCCATGACGTGCGAACAACCCGAATTCGTCGGGGCAGTCACGGAATTTATGGCGGCTGAGAGCTACAGGCGCGTGACGCCGGCATATTATGAAACCGCTTTGAAAATAAAGTACGCGCGCGACGAAGCGACCTCGCAGATGCTCGACATAATCAGGGACGGCGCGGTGTTTGATTTCGCGTTTGTAAATTCAAACGGCATGAACAATATAATCCACATATTCAGGGAGCTGGCCGCCAAAAAAAGCGGCGATTTTGTCTCCCTTTACGAAAAAAACGAAGCGAAATATCAAAAAGCTCTGGATAAAATCATAGACGCCTATAAAGACCTCGACGGGTAAATGCGCCTTTGATTTTTAGTGCGTTATGTCGTACAGGCGGCATAAATCAAAATATGGCCGGGCGGCGTTGATGAAATTCAAAGCGAGCACATCGCCGGGCAGCCATTCGAACGAGTCGATATAATAATCCCCCTGGCTCTGCTCGTACTCCGGCACCATTTTGTTTGTTTCGGTGTTTACAGTTATGATTTCGGCGATCGCCATCGCTTCGGCATTCAGGTAAGATCCGAAAAAGGCGGCGTATTTTTTGCTTTCGCTCAGTTCCACGTGCCATATAAGCGAATATTTCCCCGCGCTGACAGACAGCGTTTCGCCCGAATATATGTCATATATACAGATGAGCGTTTCTTTTTTTTCATTTGTCTCCGCGGTTTCGACCGCGTAGGCGTGCCGGTTCCCGGTCATTTCATAATTTATGTGTTTTTCGCCGAATGAAAAAAATATGTCTTCGGCCGATTGCGGTATACTGTAGCGGCGTATGTCGGAATATATCCTTTTGCCTTCAGTCGGCAAAAAAGTCGATTCCCTGAACAGAAAATTTCCGGGACTGCCTTCTTCCCAGCCCAAAAATTCCATATCGCCGAAATCCATAATTTTGCCTTCAGCCCCGGTTTGCATATCATAGCGGTAAAGACCGATGGATTTCGGCGTATTTTCTTTTATATAATCCCTGTTTGACAGATATAAAAGATATTTGCCGTCGGGGGAGGCGCTTAAAAGTTTCGCGTAGATCAATTTGTTTTCCGCGTTTTTGTCAAAATAGGAGCCGAAGCCGGAGTCGTCGAACAATTTTTTTGCGGACATCTCCGTCAAATTTACCAAAAACGCGTTCTCGTCGTCTATTGTCACAATTGCCGAATCCTGCGAGCCGCCAAGAATAAAATATTTGTGGGGGGCGTAAAAATACGGGACTTCGGTGAATATGACATTGCCCTCATGGAGGGCATACGCCATAATTATTCTGTAATCCGACATTTCCCCGGTGGCGTAATCCCTTTTGGGCAGCGTGAGTTCCATCAGCTCATATTCTATGGGGGTTGTTTTTTTGGTTTCGGGCGAGTACAAAAGGATTTCATTTTCATTCCAGGTCACTTCAGACCTGGATTTTTTCAGGATAAAACTTTGCCTGTCGTAAAAATAGGCGCCGTCGAGTTCCAAAAAATATTTGTTCCACAAGCCGCAGCCGCACGCGAAAAAAACGCATGCAAGCGCGAAAAACAACAAAAAAATCCGCATTGGCCTCTTTTTCATGAATACCTCCCGTATTATTAATTTACATCTCTTACATCGGCGTTTATCACAACGCTTTTATTGTAATCCTTCGAGGTCACGCATATAAAGGATTTCCCCGGGTTCAAAAACAGTTTTGTATTGTCCGTGTTGTATAAAGACAGCATGCCCTCCCTGTTTTCCTTCTGCCATTTTATGATTTTATACCTGCCGCCCGTTATATAAAAACCGTATCCCGTGCCGGTGATGTCGCACGACCAGTGCCCCTCTTTTACAGCTATCGCGTTTCCCCTGAAAGGCGCATATTCCGCAAAAAGCACTATCAGGTTTTCGAATTTTATCTGTTCGCCCGTCGCTCCGTCCACATGGGCCGCCCCGTACTGTTTCCTGTAATACAGCTTGTCCTCTTTTTTGTATATAAATTCGGGTTTGAACGCGCTGGAATAGGGGACGCATATATAATTCGCAGTGTTTTTATCGCCGCCGATGTCGGTGAATTTTTCGTAAAAATTAAAGGCGCCTTTGTATTCCGGATTTAAGGTGGTCCTGTAATTTTGCCGCTCTATCCCCTTGACGATCCCCGCCCCCGAAGTCATCAGGGTGTGCTCTAAGGCCATCGTCTTGCGCCTTTCGGCGTCCCTGTAAAAAGTATCCGGGAAATACATATTCACCCCGTCCATGCGGTCTACCGGGCGCAGGTCAAACTGCTCATAGTCCTGCGGGTTCCCCCCGGCGTGGACATATATTGTGTCGTGGGTGCGCGAAAGGTCTATGAAATACTCCCTCGAGGAACGTACCGAACCGATGACCGGGACTTTTTCATAATCCGACAAAACCATCATGAGCCTCGTGATCCCGCCTTCGACCATGCATTCGTATACTATGTCCGCATTCGATATCCCCACATTCGGCAAGGCGTTTTTTATGTTGTTTATTATAACGGACACGGGGCGTTTGCGCTGTTTGGTCCTGCTGCATTTTTTGCCCGTCAGATAACTGTAATATGTGGGCGTTTCATACATGGGATAAGTATACTCCGGCTTTTTTTCTTTGGTCTCGTCCGGATTTTC
>WQXD01000212.1 GCA_009785015.1 Oscillospiraceae bacterium
CAGGAAATAGCGAACCTGTATGAACGAACACTAACCAAACTAAAGTACAGGGGTTCATGGCGAACATGTCCCCTACTGCGAGAACAAAACGATACATTAAAAAAGATTTAAGGAAAGCGCAGAAAACGCTTGACTTTACCGGGAAAATATGGTATAATATAGGCACAAACCATATCATAAAAAGGAGGTAAAAGTCAATGCGGATAACGCGGCAAAAGAGGATTGAGAAGTCTGACGAACTAGATAAACTTGCACACGAAGCGGGCATAGTGTACTCAACGGCATTAGTGACGTTCAAGCGAGTATTGCGAAAAAAGAACCACTGGCTGACAATATATTCTATGCAACGGCTGATACGCAACGCAAAGTTGCACTCGCAGTCCGTACAAGGCATAGTCGAAAAACTGTACCAAAACATAGAGTCGTGGCGGCAACTACGCAAAAGCAACCCGAAAGCTCGGCTGCCGAAAAAACGGCGTTGGTATTTCGCGGTGCCATATAAAAAATCGGCGATACGGATACGGGACGGCAAACTAATATTATCGAACGGCAAAGGCAATGAGCCATTAGTTACAGAATGGGCGTATGGATTACCTAAATATGTAGAGATAAGCTACGACGATGGGTATATTGTAAACGCGGTATATAACGAAACAGCGGCCGAACCCATTGCCGAGGGTGACACAGCGGGAATAGACTTAGGCGAAATACACATCGCCGCCGCAAGCACCGCCGGTAAAACGATAATAGCGAACGGACGAGAGTTACGCAGCAAACGCCGTTATTTGAACAAAGAGACGGGCAAACTGCAAGCGAGAATAGACAAGTGCAAAAAGGGTTCAAAAAACCGCAAGCGTTTAAGCAAGGCGAAAACGAAAATGCGGAACAGGCTAAACAATCAAATCAAGGATATACTGCACAAGCAGACTACCAAGCTAATCTGTGCGTTGAAAAAAGAAAACGTAAAGACGGTAGCAATAGGCGATGTGCGGAATATCCGTCGGGATAATGATAAAGGCCACATGCAAAATCAAAAGATACACGGAATGGCTACGGGCAAGGCTCGGTTCATGCTGACGTACAAGAGTGAAAAGCACGGCATGGCGGCGACGCTGATAAACGAAGCATACAGTAGTCAGACTTGTCCAAGGTGTACAAAACGGACCAAAACCAAAACAAGAAATTACAGATGTAAGTTCTGTGGGTTCGAGGGACACCGTGATGGCGTGGGGTCGATCAATATCCGGCAAAAACAAATGTATCAGGAATATGTTCCTGTAGTAGGCGATATGGCACCGCCCGTAGGCATGCGCTACCATGCGTAACCTGCGATATTGGGGCGACCCAAGAACCCTCCGGCTTTTAGCCAGGGAGTGTCAGGAAACTCTTTATTCCGGGCCCGGTGGACGTCGCCGGCGACGTTCTGCAGAAGATGGCGACGCCGATGATAAGCCACCGCGGCAAAGAAGCGAGCATACTGCAAAAAAGCGTATCCGAAAAACTGCAAAAAATATTTTTTACAAAAAACACGATGATCCTGTCGACAACCTCCGGAAGCGGGCTCATGGAAGCGGCGGTGAGATGCTGCACCGATAAGGGCGCGGCGGTGTTCTCAGTCGGCGCGTTCGGCGACAGATGGGGCAAAATGGCCAAATCAAACGGGAAACCGGTCGACGTGTTCAAAACCGAGCCCGGCATGCCGACGCTGCCCGAAGAAGTCGGCCGCGTTCTCTCCACCGGAAAATACGACTTGGTGACCGTAACCCACAATGAGACCTCCACGGGGGTCGCAAATCCGGTGAAAGAAATCGGGGACGTGATAAAACAATATCCGGACGTCATATACTGTGCCGACACGGTGAGTTCCATGGGCGGAGTCAAAATCGACGTCGATGCCTGCGGCATTGACATATGCGTCACATCGACGCAAAAATGCCTCGGGCTGCCGCCCGGCATGTCGGCTTGCTCGCTCTCGAAAAAAGCCGCCGCGCGCGCGAAGTCCGTCGAAAACAGGGGGCTGTATCTGGATCTCGTAGAGCTTTGTTCGTTCGTCGAGGACAAAAATTTCCAATACCCGTCCACCCCTTCGCTTTCCCATATGTTCGCGCTTGATTACCAGCTCGGCAAAATCTTGGAAACCGAAGGGCTTGAAAACAGGTTTGAGCGCCACGCCCGGCTGGCCGCCCGCGTTCAGGAATGGGCGAACCTGCATTTTAGGGTATTGGCCAAAGAGGGCTATCGCTCGATGACGGTTACCGCCATCGAAAACACAAAAAATATAGACGTGGGCGCGCTCGTAAAAGAACTCGAGGCCGAAGGTTATCTGATCGGCAACGGGTACGGCGAATTGAAGGACAAGACTTTCAGGATAGCGCATATGGCCGAGCGGACCCTTGCGGAAATCGACGAACTGCTGTCACTGATCGATAAAAAACTGGGGTTCTGAAGCCGGCCGGTATATTCGGCGGGCAGTTTCGCGTAATGAACCCTCCCCGGCTATAAATAACCGGGGAGGGCCTTTTTTTAAAGCGCGCCGTATTTGAAGCTCTCTTCATATGCGGTATCGAGCATCGCGACGATGTTTTCGGGTTTCACATTGCCCATCACGTTGTGCACCTGATTGAACACGAATCCGCTGTTCGGGGCGAGCGCCGACATCAGATAGCGCACGTTTTCCGCCACTTCTTCGGGAGTGCCGGTGCCAAAGGCGCCGTGCGTGTCGCAGCCGCCGCCCCAGAAGCATATCTTGTCGCCGTAGTTTTTCTTCAAGGCGAACGGCTCCATATTAGGGCAGCTCACCTGCACGGGGTTGAGTATGTCCACGCCGCATTCGATGAGTATCGGGATAAAGGGCTCCATGGCGCCGCACGTGTGGAAAAACACTTTGTAATCCGAGTTCGCCTTGACGAAATCTATATATTTTTTCAGCCACGGGGCAAACAGGTCGGCGTATATCGACGGCCGGACAAAGGGCGCCACCTGCGTCCCGAGGTCGGAGGCGAGGCATACCCCCTGCACATGATTCCCGCATTTTTTTATGATGTCGGAAACCGATTTCACGCTCCAGTCGTATCCGTTGGCGCAGTCTTTTTCGACTTCCTCGGGCTCGAGCATGATTTTGACCAAATAATCGGGACCATCCGAAAAATACCCGGTCCCTCCGCCGACGTACAGGGTGAAAAAATCCGTTTCCTTGTATATTTTTTCCGCGTATTTGGCCACTTCGGTGTTGAAGTCGAGCTGGCTGGCCCATGTGTCGAATCCCGCCCCGTCGAAGAAGTATCCGCCTGCGGGGCTTTTCATGCGCCCCTGCCCCTCATTGCCGGTAAAAATCCAGGCGCCGTCGTCCTCGAGCGCCGGTTTTATGGCTCCGGAAATCTCAAATTCATAGTGTTCCCTCGGTTTCCAGGTTCTGGTGGTCGGATATCCGGGGTGAAAGAGCATGCAGTCGCAGTGGAAACGCTCGAGAATGTCCAAGTCAACCCTCGCCAAAAATTGGAAACTGTCGATGACCTCTATTTTTTTCTTCGGCATACCGAGATATTCCCGCAGGTTTTGATACGCGTAGGCCGAAATGCCCGTCGAGTAGTGCACCCCGAGGTCGATGGGTGTGCGGTCCACCGGTTTGCGTTCCACGGAACGCAGAACGCGTTCGCGGCGCGATAATGTTTCTTTCATAATCAGTTTAAAATCCTTTCATAAATTTTTTACAATCTTTTATTTATGTTCTTTGTGCATGTCTTCCGGGGTGTGGCTGTGGAAATGCCCGGAAGCGTGCATTTTGTTGTGCAGGGCGCGGTGCGCGCCTTCGAGCGCCGCGAGGGCGAGCTTGAATTTGCTCTCCTGCGCTTTTGTGCCCATGATTTTGAGATAGGCTGTCGCGCCCTCTATCTGGTCGAGTATCGTGGCGGCGTCGGGAGCGCTGAATACGGGTTTGCCGTCCACAATCACAAATACCGCGCTTGTGTGCGCCGTTATCACTTCGGGCCGGTTCTCAAAGCGCCCGCGCACCCGAAGCGCGATCCAGGAACTCTCTTTTATGTCCGCGGTGAAATAACCGCTTTTTTCGCCTATAAGGCCGTCAAAGCGCAGCACCTCCGCCGTCTCGCCGTTTATGACGAGTTCAAGCGAGCTTATCGGTATGACCGCCGAGGCTATGTCCCACATTACATTCAGCGTCCCCCCGCCGGAGCCAAGGTTCAAGCTGCCGCCCATGCCATGGCCCTCTATGTTCATATCCACCAAAGCGCCCGAAGTCACAAACGTCCTTTTTGCAATTACGGCTTCTTTCCATGTCTGATAGCAAAGCGGCCCGTCTATTTTCGCGTATGTGCGCATTTCGCCGACTGCGGTGCCCGCGCTCATTTTGTCGGTGCCCCCTATTGCCGCTATTTGGTATCCGCAGTTTAAATATCTGTACCAGTCCGAGAGATACTGCGGCCCGATGCCGGGAGCGCCCAATTTGGTGACTTCGACTCCGTCGATAAATTCCGAAACGATCGCCGCCGCGTTTTCGGCTCTCGGATTCGGGAAATGCGGAAGTATCACCAAGCCGTTCTGCAAGCGGCACTGTTTGGCCCACTGCGTGAGCGTGAGCTCGACGGGGTCCCCCTGCGCGGATTCGTCGGGGCCTCCCGTGGTCAGCGGCAGTATCATCGCGCCCTCATAGCCCAAAAGCGAAATATGCCCCAAAATGTGCTGCCTGTTTTCCGTGCCCACTCTGACCATATATTCCCCGTCCGGCGTTTTGGTCTCCCCCGCCCCGGTAAAGTCCCCGATATTTGTAAACAGCTCGCCCCATTGGCTCGCCAGCAGGTTCACCACGTTGACCCCTTCGGCTTCGCCCTCCAGAAGCGCGGTCTGCGGGGACAGAAAATGCACGTGCGTATCGGCTGTGACCCAGCCTTTCGCGCGCCAGTCGGTCAGGGGGTCCAATTTGATTGTGATTTCGTCGGTTTCGGGCGTGATTTCGAATTTTTGCCTGACTGGTTTCAGCTCAAAGCCCTTTGAGACCTCGAAAAACACACTGCCTTCGGGCAGATTGTATTCGGCTGTGCCGTCTATATATGTGCACCAGTGCCCGCCGCGCGTATAATCCGTGCTGTAATCCTCGAACCAGTACGGGTTTGGCAGGCGGTGGCGGTTTTTCGGCGGCAGGTATTCGCCCGCTGCCCCGTGCGCGTGCACCTTGACGGGCACGGGCCTGCCGCTTTTGTCGCACACCCTGAGCCTGACGGGCTTTTCGGCGGGCTTTACGCCCATACCGGGATTTTTGGAGAGTTCTTTAAAAGCGAGCGGCGCGCGGGCTTCGCCGAGATACAATACGGCGTCCTCGTGCGCGTCGAATTCCACGATATATTTGCCCTCCGCTTTTTTCGGGTTTTCCTCGGGGCCGCTTTGCTCCCACTCCGCGTTGGCATATATCTGCTGCGGGGTCACGGATATGATATGGCCGAGGTCGATATCGATAAGATCGAACGTGTCGTTCGGGCTGCCGCCGAGTGCGAGCAGGGCTTTCTGCCGACTGCCGTAGCGCAGCGGATGGGCCGAGATATCGCCCGCAGTGACCGCGAACAAAAATACATTGCCCTTTTTTCTTGTGATTTCCATGCCTGTCACGGCCTTTTGGGGCTCCGGGTTCTCAAAGGCGAAAATGCTCTGGCTCAAATCCCAGCTGCCCTCGGAGTGAACCAAGGTCTGGCTGTTCCCCCACCCCGCTTCGGCTTTCCTGCCCGAATAAATATCGTCCGTCGCGGTTTTGAAGGAGCGGCCGCGTATATGGGGCTTGGACAAAAACGCGCCCTGCCCCCACCATGTGTTCATGTCGTTTATCTCCATTCTCGAACGTATCGGAATTTCGGCCTTTGAACCGTCGGCGTATTTTATAACATAATCGCAGATCGGCTCCATCAGCGGCGTCGGGCCGCGGAAATTTTTGACTATCCCGAATTCGTCGGAGGGCTGCTCCGGGGTTTCCGAAGCGTGCAAGAAGATGATATAACGCGCCGAAAAGCTTTCAAAATCGAGCGTCAGCGCGTTTCGGGTTTCGTTTACATAGACAAATTTTTCCCCGCAGTCAAAGGGGATCCCCCAATAAGTTTGCGTCCCTGCCGGAAGTTTATCCGCGTTTTTTTCGGTGTTCTCAAAGCAGCCGCAGCCGGATATATCGTCTTTTGAAAGGTTGCGCCCGGTAAGCTTTACCGGTTTAAAGTGCGGCGAGGTGAACATGATTTTTTCCTCCGTTTTTTGTTTGACTTGTTTTTTACTTTTTTTCGGGCATGATCTCTATCCAGTAACCGTCGGGGTCCTCGATGAAATAGAGGCCCATACCCGGGTTATCGTAACAAACGCAGCCCATTTTGTCGTGGAGCCGGCGTGCGGCTTCCATGTCGTCGGTAGTAAAGGCGATGTGGGATTCGTTGTCGCCCAAATCATAGGCCTCCCCCTTTTCGCGCAGCCAGGTCAGTTCTATCTGGCATGTGCCCGAACCGTCGGATAAAAAGGCGAGCTCGAAACTGCCGTCTTTGGCTTTATGCCTGCGCGCCGCTTCCATTCCGAGCGCGTCTTTGTAGAATGCGAGCGATTTTTCCAAGTCGAGTACGTTGATGTTGGCGTGCGTCAATTTGAAATTCATAAAAAGAAG
>WQXD01000213.1 GCA_009785015.1 Oscillospiraceae bacterium
TGTTATTTTGTATTTCCGTAAGTATTTATGCCTGCGGGGCAAATATTGACAGCCTCGCATATGCAAATAAAGACGATGAAAAATTTGAAGACATATTGAGAAAATTTTCGCTCAACTCAGCCGCAACAATATTTACGGACAGTTTGAATAAAAATAAAAATTTATGTTATTCTCCGGCAAGTTTGTATATTGCGTTCGCTCTCGCCTCGGCAGGCGCGGCAAGTCAAACACAGTCTGAAATGTTCGGAGTTCTTGGGCTGACCGGCAGAGATACGAAATATATCTCCGGGCAAATTGATATGCTTTTAAAAAAGATGTATTTTAAAAACAGGTACGGAACGATACAAATTGCCAATTCCGTTTGGCTGAAAGAAAGTGCGGAAGTAAAAAACGAATTTTTGGAAAACGCGGAAAACAATTATGGTTCGCAGGTTTTCAACGTAAATTTTAACGAGATACCCGCAACGCCGTTATTGATGAAAAATTGGGTCTGTGAAAATACTGATAACCTAATCTCGCCGGATTTCAAGTATGACCCTAAGCTGATATTTATGTATATCATAAACACATTGTATTTCAAAGATTCGTGGCTTGATTCTTTTGATGAGCGTTCTACCAAAATTGATTTATTTCACACGGCGGATAAACAAAAAGTCGAATGTGAATTTATGAATAAAGCCATACTATATTCAAAACACCCGTATTTCGAGGGAAACGGATTTACAGCGTCGTCGCTCGAATTTTATAACGGCGGAAAAATGACGTTTATTTTACCTGACGAAAATACGGATATATATGATTTGTTGTCTTCGCCCGTAACGCTGGACTATGTATTTGATGAAGCCAATGCGAAAACAGGAGATGTGCATTTTAAAGTGCCTAAATTCAAGACACAGGCAAGTTTTGATTTGATAAGCGCGCTTAAACATTTAGGCGTTGAAAAAGCGTTCATATTCGGGAGCGCGGATTTTTCCGGAATAACCGGGGAGCAGATTTATATATCGCAAGTAAGTCAGGACACTTATATAAAAATCGACGAAATCGGAGTTGAAGCGGCAGCTATGACGCAGATTATGATGAGAGCCGGAGGAGGGCCCGACCCTGACAAACGGATAAATATATTTTTAGACCGTCCGTTTATATATTTTATAACCGATAAAAACGGAATTATATTGTTTGAAGGAGTTGTATTCAATCCACATGAAATATGATTGCCTTATCGTCGACGACGAGGAAGCGTTGTCTGAAAGCACCCGCGACTATTTTAATATGTTCGACGTGAAAACCGCATGGGCGGCAGATAAAACCGCCTGCGTGAATTTTTTTCGCGAAAACGAAGCCGGCTTGATTTTGCTCGATATAAATCTCGGCGATTCGTCGGGCTTTGATTTGTGCAAACGGCTGCGCGAAACAATCGATGCGCCGATTCTCTTTATCAGCGCGCGCACGAGCGACGATGATATGCTGCTGGCGCTCAATATCGGCGGCGACGACTATATTCAAAAGCCTTATTCGCTGTCCGTACTGCTCGCAAAAGTCAAAGCTGTGCTGAAACGGTATAAAACCGCCGAAACGGATACGCTGATCTCGGGCAGACTGAAAATAGATTTTATCAGCGGCGGCGTTTTTGTCGATGGGAAGAGAATAGAACTGAAGGCTATGGAATACAAATTGCTCGCCTATCTCGCGAAAAATAAAGGGCGGACGATTACAAAAGACGAAATATTCAGAAAAGTGTGGGAGGATTCAATCACGGGAGATAATACGCTGAACGTACATATCAGGCATTTGCGCGAGAAAATAGAACCGAACCCCAACGAGCCGAAGTATATCAAAACAATATGGGGGACGGGCTATTTGTTTGCGGGAGATGAAAAATGAAAAAATTTTTGATTGCCGTATTGTTTGTCTTTGCCGTCGGAACAGCGGGCGTTTTATTGGCGTTTGGCCAAAGCGCGCCGTCAAAGGGAGACACGGTCTCCGTAAACGACGCCGTAATGAGCGCCATGCAAATGGATACCGAAACCGAATCGATACGCTTTTTAACCGATCAACTCGGCCAAATCTTTGAAGATATGGACGCCGCCCGAAACAACAGGGATAAAGCGCTGCAGCTCTTTTTGTTTTTAATAATCGCCGCAGTTGCCCTGTCGGGCGCATTTTTATACTTTTATTGTGAGCGCGGCATATTAAAGCCGTTCCGCAAGTTACAGGGGTTCGCCCGTCACATCGCCGCAGGCGATCTCGATATACCGCTCGAAATGGACAGAAATAATCTGTTCGGCGCGTTCACGGAGAGTTTTGATTTGATGCGCGACGAACTGCACAAAGCCAAAGAAAACGAACGCAAGGCGGACCGCAGCAAAAAAGAGCTTGTCGCCTCGCTCAGCCACGATATAAAGACGCCCGTCGCTTCCATAAAAGCCGTAACGGAGCTTATGATTTTGACGGCGGATGACGACAAAAGAATAAAACAGCTTGAAACAATCAACGCGAAAGCCGAACAGATAAACGCTCTGATAACCGATATGTTTCACGCAACGCTGGAAGAATTGCAGGCGTTGAGCGTGACCGCCGCCGAAATCGAAAGTGCCGCCATACCCGATTTGATAAAAAACGCGGACTATGAAAATCGGGTAGAGCCGTTTTCCGTGCCAAACTGCATCGTAACTGCCGATTTGTTGAGGCTTCAGCAAGTATTCGACAATATAATAGGCAATTCGTACAAATACGCGGGAACAAAGATTGAAATAAATTCGAAAATTGACGGGCAGTATCTTTTAGTTGATATTACAGATTTCGGCAAAGGCGTCGCAGAGGACGAACTGCCGCTCATATTCAATAAATTTTACAGGGGAAAGGACGCCGGCGCAAAAAGCGGCTACGGACTCGGGCTTTATATATCCAAATATTTGCTGGAGCAAATGTCGGGAGATTTGAAATGCGAAAATCGCCCGGCCGGATTTGCGGTCAAACTCACGCTTCGTTTGGCGGGTTAAAATTTTTTTAAATATTTTGCCGATTTAAGAAATAAATAAGAATCGGATAAAGATTAGTTAAGAATCGGCGTTGTATAATGGGATTGTAAAACACGCAATCCCATTTTTTATTTATTATTTTTATCAGGAGGCGTAAGCGAAAATGAAGAAAGCAATTTTGACGACGAACAAATTATGCAAAACTTTTTCAAGCGGCGGGTTACAGCAGCACGTCTTAAAAAATCTCGACATGGAAATATACGAAGGCGACTTTACGGTCATCATGGGACCGTCGGGCGCGGGCAAGTCCACGCTGCTCTATGCCCTGTCGGGCATGGATAAGCCGACGCTCGGCGAAATCAGTTTTTCCGGATGCGGGATAAGCGGTCTGTCAAATGATAAACTGGCGGTATTCCGGCGCGACAACTGCGGTTTCGTGTTCCAGCAGATGTACTTGCTCGACAACATGAGCATACTCGACAACATCATGGCCTGCGGCCTGTTGATCGGCAAGAACCGCAAAGCAGTCGCGGAACGGGCAAAACAGCTTTTACAGCGGCTCAACCTCGACGAAACGATATGGCGCAAATTCCCGCTGCAGATTTCGGGCGGCGAAGCGCAGCGCGCAGGTATCGCCCGAGCGCTTATAAACAATCCCCGGATCGTCTTTGCCGACGAGCCGACAGGCGCGCTCAACTCCGCGAACGGCAAAGCGGTCCTCGACGCTTTATCCGAAGTGAACAGTCAGGGACAAAGCGTTGTCATGGTCACGCACGACCTGCGCTCGGCAAGGCGCGGCAGCCGTATTCTGTATCTGCGCGACGGCGTGATACGCGGCGAATGCAATTTAGGAAAATACACAAGCGGCGACGCCGGACGGCATAACAAGTTAAACGAATTTTTATCGGAGATGGGGTGGTAAACGTGAAAAATATATGGATTTTGACGGCGGCGAATTTCCGCAAAAATAAAAGCCAGACAATCAGCCTTTTGGCGTTTGTCCTGCTCGCGGCAATGTTTTTGAACATCGGGCTTTATATGTATTTCGGCATGGACAAGTTTTTCGACGAACGCGCCCGGCAGCTCAACGCGCCGCATTTTTGGACGGTCGAATCGGAAGACGATTTGCTAAGTGAAAAAATGAGTTTTATCGAAAATTATCCGGGGGTGACGGAGACCGAGAAGCAGGATGTCATCAGCGGGCGCGGCGAATATTTCATAGGCGAAAATAAAAATCTGGGGCAGTTCGTTTTATCCCGGCCGGACATAAATCAAAAAATGAACCCCGTTTCGCCAATCGGCGAGTCGCTCCCTTTGACGGGCGACGCGATATATATCCCCTATTTTATGCTGTTGGACGGCGGATACAATATCGGCGACGAATTTAAGATGAATTTCATGGGAACGGAGTTTGTTTTTCAAATCGCGGGCGGCACCGAGGAAATAATGTACGGCGCGCTGATGGCGAATACATGGCGTTTCTATATCTCCGGGGAAAAATATGAAGAATTTGAACAACGGTTTTTCGACAGCAGATATATTCTTTTGTCCGCGCGCATGGAAAAGGGCGGCGACGGTTTGTTTCTTCGGATTGATTTCGGCAAAAAATATGTACTGGGAGAAAATTTTGTTTCTTTGATGTGTTATGACGACGCGAAATCGTCGCGCACTTTCATCGCCATGATCGTCGCCATCGTGATTACGGCATTTTCGATTATTCTGCTCGCCGTAAGTTTGATTATAATCCGCTTCCGCATAAACAACAACATCGAGGAAAGCATGACTAATATCGGCGTGCAAAAAGCGGTGGGTTACCGCAGCGGTCAGATCGTTTCGTCCGTCGCGGCGCAATTCGGGCTTACGGCTTTCGCCGGCGGCATAATCGGGATTGTACTGGCATGGATAACAATGCCTTTGATAACGGCGATAACCGAGCCGCAAATCGGATTGATCTGGAATCCCGGCTTTGATGCTTTATCGGCGTTTGCCGCATTGGCGTTCGTACTGCTGACGGCGACGGCCATATCGTTTATCTCCGCGAGGCGCATAAACAAGCTCCATCCGCTTGTTGCCCTGCGCGGCGGGCTGACCACGCACAATTTCAAGAAAAACGCATTGCCGTTGGATAAATCACGCGGAGCGCTTACTTTGCTGCTCGCCTTAAAACAATTGCTGCAGAATAAAAAGCAGGCCGTCGCGGTATGCGTTATCGTGGCTGCGGTGACGTTCGCCTCGGTGGCGGGTCTCGCGATGCACTATAACCTGAATGTGAACATAGACAACTTCGCGAGGATAATAGCGGGAGAAATGCCGGATGCTATCTTCTCGCTGAAAAACAAAAACGACGTCGGCGCTTTCAAAGAGAATATGCTCGAACGCCCCGAAGTGCGCAAAGCGTTCGGCTATGTGGCAGGCAGCGTTTCCCTGTCGGTCGAGGGAACGGATTTGGCGGTTGTCGCAGTTGAGGATACTTCATTGCTGGAAGGCGCAATGCTGGTCAGGGGGCGTTATCCGAGGCACAACAATGAAATCGCGCTCGGGAACCCCGCCGCGAAAGTCACGGGCAAAAATATCGGGGACACTGTGAAAATAAAAAGCGGCGAAAATGAAAAAGATTATTTGGTTACGGGGATTATACAGGTAATGAATTACGGCGGACTGAACGTGATGATAAGCGGCAGCGGCATATTGGAAGTACAGCCGGACTTTCAGTTCGATTTTATCAATGTTTATCTAACCGACACAACCGACGCGAAATCATTCGTGGAAAATGTAGCCGCGGCAGAGGACGATATTTTTGACAGCGCGGTTGCAATCAAAGATTTGATGGATTCGCAGCTCGGGGGAATCGGCGACGCTTTCGTCGGGGTGACTTACGGCATAGTGGCGGTAACGGCGATCATCGTTGTTCTGGTGCTGTACATGGTTATAAAGACGGCGATTTTACGCCGGAAACGCGAAATCGGCATACAGAAAGCCGTGGGTTTTACGACTTTTCAGCTGATGAATCAAATCGCGCTGAATATGACCCCCATAATTTTTGGCGGCGTCATGCTCGGCGCGTTCGGCGGCTATTTCGGCTTGAACCCGCTCTTTATAGCGCTTATGTCGGGACAGGGAGTCGTGCAGGCGGATTTGCCCGCGCCGCTGGGGTGGACTGTTATGGTTTGCGTCGGTTTGATTGTGCTGGCTTATGCCGTGTCTATGCTGATAGCGTGGAGGATACGCAAGATTTCGGCGTATTCGCTCATTGTTGAATGAAGACGGACACAAAGAAGAAGAAACAGGACGGGATTGCCCGTCCTGCTTATGTGATAATACACTGGCCGTGATTTATCCTTCTGTATTATTGACTTACGACGACCAGCGACGTATAGCCGTCCATGCCGAATTGTGTTTTTTCCGCGGAGCGTATTATGTCCCCGGTTTGGTTGATTATCACAGAGAAACCGCCGTTGCCGGAAAGGTCGATTTTGTTTGCTTCCGGCGACGTGTTCACGACGAAATACACGCCTTTGCCGTCCTTTTTATAGTTTGAGACCCAAATGTTTTCAAGATCGTCCGCGGATATTTTTAATCCGGAGCCGGCTTTGTTTTTCAGAGCCGCGACCGGATTCTCCGAGAGCTTCAA
>WQXD01000214.1 GCA_009785015.1 Oscillospiraceae bacterium
ACGCATTGTGACACTCCTCGCATAGTGTTATCAGATTGTTTGGCGCGTCTCCGCCCGTTTTCCGGCTCTCGATATGGTGGACGTTCAGTATCTTGTTTGCGCAGCCTTTTTTGCCTTGGCATTTGTGCCCGTCACGGTACAACACATATTCACGCACATTCCAGAAATCAAGCTGATTGCCTTGCTGATACTCCGCGCCGCTTATCTCCGGGTTCTTGATTTTCTGTATGTCGAACGCCGCCGCTTCTATTACTATTTTGCTTATTGGCAATATTTTGCACACGCTCGCTATTATTTTCAAGTGGCTTTCGATTTTTTGCCGTATACTCGGCGCTATCCACCCGCGCTTCTTCGCTTTTACCCTGTTTTGAAACCGTGGTTTTCTGTACCGCCTCTTTCGCTTGCGCCTCGCCCGCCGATATTCTAACCTTGTCGCTATTAATTCCGCTATGTCGTCTCTCTGCTCTGTTTCGGAACTGTACACCTCTTCTGCTTCTGTCGTCGCCGAGGCGCCGACCGTCTTGCTCCCCGCGTCTATCCCTAACGTTATCGGCTGCGTGTATTCCTTCGTTTCTACCATCAACCGAATCGTAAACGGCGTTCGCTGCTCTACTTTCGCTTTCCCGTCCCTTAACATTTTTCGCGCCCTGCCCGGCTTCGTCGGCATTAACGCTTTGCCGCTTTTGCTTATCACGTATACTTTCACTGTATAATTCTCCTTTCAGAGTTAGTTGCCCATCCTCAATGTTATTACAAGGTTTTCACGCGCAACACTCTCCCTACCCTTCAGGACTGTTTAATCACGCGCCGCAGTGTTGCAGACTTGAGCATACATCCGCAAGTGCCTATATATATTCTTGTATAACGTAGCCTCTCCTGGCTTAGAGTAGTCAACCTGACTTACCGTTTTCGCCGCAAGCCCCATACTTTAGTTGTGGGTTGTTGACGTTTTTTGCCCCGCTTTCTTTAGTTTTTTATATATTTTTTATTTACATCAATTTTCCAGATAAAAGAGGCGCTTGAGCCCCCTTCAGCGCGCAGCGCGGTGTGAAGGGGGTGGCACGAAGTGACGGGGGTTGGGCGTTGTATGTTTTTTCGCTTTTCTTTTGCACTGTCTTGAAAATTATTATACGCCATTTTTAAAATAAAATCAAGGTTTTGCAAATCAAAAATAAAAATATGTTGCATAATTTATGAGAAAGCTGTATAATATGATTATTTGGATAATGAGCCGGATCCGGTTAAATTGAAATGGAATTGTTGAGTGAAAAATGGATATAACGCACGAGATAAATTTACAGACTCTGGTACCGGCGTCGAACCGCAAAGACAGGCCGGTGACGGACGCCAACAGAAAACAGAAAGCGGTTTTCTCAAACGGCGAACTCATAATCCGCGCCACCGGCGATCTCGAATGTATGCAGACGCCGGAAAAATACCCGTTTCCTCTGCGAATCGATATGACCGCCAAAACGGACGGCAGCAATATCCGCCTGTACTACAACGAAGGCAAAATTATTCTAAACTGGGAAATAAACAAAGACGATTTGCGAATACATGACATATTGACGGGAAAAGGCTGCGGGAAGTACGGAGGCGGGCGCATACCCGAGAATGAATACGTCGATATTACATGGATTATCGACAGAAGCGAGATGTTGGTTCTGGTGAACGAAGAGCTGCGTCATATAGAAGACGATCTGCCGTATATGACTTCGCGCGCCGTCACGCATGGCAAAAAGGTATGCGAGCCGGTCAGAATTTCCGCCGCGCATGGAAGCACGGTCACTGTCAAGTCGCTCTCGGTAACCGAGTTGTAATTTTAAAAATAAAGCAGTATATATCCGGCTTCCGCAACGAAACAATCTTGCCTCCGTTAAAATTATATCAAATCAAGCAGCCCCAACTTCTCTTTCAAATCCTCAAAGCCGGTAACCCTATATGCGTTCATGCCGGCTTTTAACGCGGCCCGTATGTTTTCTTCATTGTCGTCGAAAAAAATAATCTCGTCTGGCCGGCAGCCGAGTTTTTCGATCACATATGTATATATTGCAAGCTCCGGCTTTAGAAGGCCTATCTCATACGACAAAAAACTATGCCGAAAATATTTGTCTATCGAAATCCTCTCGCGCAAACTCGTCCAATGCGCTATGCTCGTATTCGATAAGCACGCGAGCGTATATTTCGGCGCCAATTCCCGTAAAAGCTCTGCGGCGTTTGGAAAAAAATCTTTCGCATACAGAGGATACTCGCCGATAAAATCATCGGGAGATATATCCATGTCAAGTTCTCTGACGACGCCCTCCGCGAATGTTTCCGTGCTGCACTTACCGCTCTCGTACAGCCGGACATATTCGGAATAAGACCAGCGTTTTGAAAGCTCGTCATGCGTTATTTTGCCGCCCATCAATTCTATCAGCCTTTTGACTCCCGCAAGTTCCACCAATACGCCGCCTATGTCAAACAAAATGACTTTCACATTCATATCGTTTATTTTCCTTTCCAATGATCAATCATGGTCAAATTTATCCGCTGTCCTCCATAAAATCACCCAATATTCTTTTACACCGAGCATTTTTAAGGCTTCCAATCTGTGATTGCCGTCGCTGAGTTCATATACCGCATCGTCGTTATTTATAATCAGCGGCGGCATATCCCAGTTGCCCGCCCTGTATCGTTCTTGTATTCCGCCCGTATTGAACCAAAACCATTTTATCTGCTCTGTATCATCTTCGCGAATGCGAAATTTCATGTCCGGTTCGGGCCCGTAGCTTCGCTTAAATAAATCGAGGTTCATCAATTTCGGTCCTTCGTATTCCCTTGGCTCAAGTTTTAATCCGTCCGCAAGCCCTTTGTTATCGCCTTCGCCGCAAAGATATTCCTGCAACCATTCTTCTATTCTATTTTGGCGGCCATATTCAACAGCCGACTCTAATGTGGCTTCGTACATATATACCCCTCTTTACAAGTAAAATATCTATAAAGATAATATCACAAAAAGGGCCGAAAATCAAGCTGAAAATCATTTGTAATCAATTTTTCCGAAAGACAAATCATCGTAAAAAAAGACAAGCAGTGTTTTATTTTTTTTGTTATACTGTATCCGGGAGGCGAAATTTTTGATTTGGATAGACAAAATAAACGAAGCCATAGATTATATCGAGCATAATCTGTTCGAGCCGCTCAATATTGAAACCGTCGGCAAGGCGATAAACTACGCCCCGTCGTCTTTTTCGAATATTTTCAGCGCGGTCGTCGGGTATTCCGTGGGCGAATATATCCGCTTCAGGCGTTTATCCGAAGCGGCAAAACAACTCATAAAAGAAAATGCCTCAGTCACGGATACGGCGTTTATGTGCGGTTATGATACGGCGGAATCCTTTTCAAAGGCGTTCAAGCGTCTTTTCGGCGATACTCCGTCGCAGTTTGCCGAATCAAAATCAAAGCACCGCAAATTCGCCCCCATAAAGATTAATTTTGATTTACAGGGAGGATTTGGCATGACACGCAATTTAATACCGGGATTGCAAAAAGTGGACTGGTCGGATACGGCAAGGCAAAGCGAGTACGTCAACAGCGTTGTTTCCGCATTGAACAAACTCGGCGAAAACACAGACTATGATTATGTATGCGCCGTTTCCGGCAGCGCGTTTATGACTGCGTTTTCAAAGGAAGGCTGGGATTTCGGCAATCACAGCGCGAAAAATATGCCTATTATACACGAACACACGTTTAAAATGTTCGGATATGATATAAGGCGGTATTCCAAAAGCGATTTTGAAACGGACAGCCGGCTTATCATGGACAGCATTGACAAGGGTATGCCGGCAATCGCCGAAGGAGTGATAAACTGCTCCAACGAATGCTTGATTTCCGGCTATGACAACGACGGCGCGGTTCTGCTCGGCTATAACCCGTTTATGTATATCGGCGACGATCACGAAGAGGCGCACGACGACACCGGTTATTTCCGCAAAACCGGCTGGCACGGCAACATGGAAAATTTTATCATCATAGGCGATAAAACCGAAAAGCCGTCAAAGGAAGCCGTATTTGCCGAGACTTTAAAGCTTGTCAAGCGCCTTATTTCCGAAGAGCCCCTTGTTGTAACGCATCACAACGGGACCGCCGCGCATAAAGCGTTCGCAAACGCCCTTATGACCTATAACTGGGAAAACAATTTCGAGCCGTACATGTGCGTGATGTGTACATATAAATTATACTTGGACAGACGCTATGCCGTGAAGTTTTTCGAAGATAACGGTCGGGGCGACTTGGCCGGTATATATAAAAAAATCGCCGAACTGTGCGTCACACTCGGCGAAATCATCCCGCAGGATTTTTCGGCGGGGGATATGTTCGCCGATAAAGCGGCCTTAAAACCGTACTGCGATGTATTGCTGCAGATAAGCGAGACAGAAAAGCAAGCGCTTTCCCTGTTATAACGGGCAAAATTAGTCGCAGATATTCGATGAACGGTTCATTTTTTTAAAAATATTTTTATATGAATGCGATATTTTGCCCTGTTGATTGCTTTTGAATAGCAAGGCCGATTTTTTTACATGCAAAACGCCGCGTACAGCGGAACGGATTTCTTACCGTCCTCAAATCCGAAGTTTTTCGCGGACAGCCTGACAGCGTAGGCGGGTTTATATGAACCGATATAAACAGCAAGGCTTTTCGCCTTTGTGTTATCGGCAGATTTAACTTCGATGGGAATAATCTTGCCCTCACGCTGTATCACAAAGTCCACTTCCGCGCCCCGGTCGCTCATCCAGTAGTAGCAAGTATAACCGTTCGTGATAAGCTGACTGCAAACATAGTTCTCCGTCATGCCGCCCTTGAAACCGTCAAGCTCGGTATTGAGAAAAAGTATATCTTCCGCGATAAGTTCCTTTTTCGCGCACAGCAAACCGATATCCGAAAAGTAAATTTTGAAATCATCTATATCGCGGCGGTCTTCCAACGGTTTCGCGGGCTGTTCCGTTTTATAAATGCGAGTGACGATGCCGGAAAGTGCCAGCCATTCAATCGCGTTTTCAAACTCGGCGGCCCGCGCCCCCTTTTTGATCAGTTTGTACAGAAAACGGGTATTTTTCTTAGAAAGCTGAACGGTGATGTTGTTATAGCAAAGCCGTGTTTTCTTGATTTCATTTTCCGTGTTGTACTTGCTCATATCGTTCAGGTAACTTTCCAAAATAACCGCTTGCGTGTGCCGAAGCAAAATCAAATCCTTTGTTGCGATATATTTTTCCACGCATTCCGGCATACCGCCCACGACGAGGTACCGGCGGTAATAATTCATAGCCGCGTCATGCAAAACCGACGGCATAGCCGTGTCGGTTTCAAAGCATTTGCGAATTTGCGCGACCAATTCTCCATCATCGAAAGCAAGCAAAAATTCCTCCATATCCATCGGGTACATGGTTTTCATATCTACCTTGCCGACGGGGAACGAAAACTCGGTACGGTTGACAGCTACGCCGAGCAGACTTCCCGCTGCGATGATATGGTATTCCGGCGCGTCTTCGCAAAAATATTTAAGTGAAGTCAATGTACGTTCGCATTTTTGCACTTCGTCAAATACGATAAGAGTTTTTTCCTTGATGATGGTCTGTCCCGATAGACGGGAGAGGATAGGAAGCAAATAATCCGGCGCGATGTTTTCTTCAAAAGTTTTCGCAAGGCTTGGCGTGGTTTCGAAATTGAAATAAGCCACATTCGCATATTGCTCCCTGCCGAACGCCAACACCGAATAAGTCTTGCCCACTTGACGCGCCCCCTGTAAAATGAGGGGTTTGCGATATGGGCTGTTTTTCCATTTAAGCAAATATTCATTGATTTTTCGGTACATGAAAAAGCACCTCCTGTCATATATGGGAAGATTAACTATACGCCGGTGCAATAATATCTTCTGCGCTTCTTCGTTTTCGCGCCGTACTGTATCGCCTTTTGGGGGCACCTGTGTATGCAGGCCATACAATGCTCGCAGCGGTGCAGCCATTCGGGTCGGGCAGAAGCAATCCGTATATTTTCGACCGGGCAGATTTGCTCACACTGCCCGCACCCGTTACATTGACTTTCGGCGAAAAATTCTTTGTCGAGTTCCTCTATATTTTTATACAGATTATCCGCTATGACACGGTTTTTCTTGATCATCGTCTTTTTTGCCAGTATATCGCCGGCGATTTTTTGTATTTTTTTGCCCGACTTGGCAGTCCTCCCCAAAAACATCGGATTATAATTGGCGATATAGTTCGCGGGCATATATATGCCGCATCCGTATTCCAGCGTCAGCTTCTTTTCGGCGAGAGCTTTTTCAAGCATCGTAATGCTTCCCGTCCCCATGGCGCCCATGGTGACTATTCCGAAAATATAAGCGTCGGGGGCAATGTCCAAAGTGCCGACAAATTTATGCACGATGCGCGGCAGATTCCCGTAATAAGACGGGAAAACAAAACCGATTCTTTCGTCTTTGCCGCCGATTTGCTCCTTCGGGGTATATTTTGCCATTGAATAAATCTCGGATTCGCCCAATTTTTCGGCGAGTTTCTCCGCGACATAAAGGGAATTTCCCGTCCCCGTG
>WQXD01000215.1 GCA_009785015.1 Oscillospiraceae bacterium
ACATTATATTATATCACAAATCGTTGCTCTTGTCAAACGTTTTTCTACGCTTTCGAAAATATTTTTTCCTTGCGCCTTATATCCCCATTGCTAAAGCAAGGGGTCTTACGGCGCTCTCGATAATTCACCTTGACTTTATTAAATAAATTTTGTGAACGGGGAAAAATATTTTCGCAATTTCGCTTGAATTTTTCGCAATTACGTTGTATAATGTTATTTTAATGAACGTTATGAAGAAAGCGTGATAACATAATATGGTAATGCTGTATTTTTCCGGCACGGGCAATTCAAAATATGTAGCGGAATTGTTTTGCCGGCGCATGAACGCCGCGTGTCATTCCGTCGAAGAAGAAATTGATTTCAATGAATTGATCACTTCGGAAAATATCATCGGATTCTGTTATCCGGTTTACGGCTCAAGAGTGCCCAGGATCATGCGGGAATTCGTCAAAAGCCACATGGAATCGTTGAAGAATAAAAATCTGGTCATCTTTTGCACGCAGATGTATTTTTCCGGCGACGGCGCGAGAGCGTTCACCGATATTTTTTTGCGGGGGTATGCGAATGTAATATATGCGGAGCATTTTCTCATGCCAAACAATGTCTGCAATGTTTTCATAACGCCTTTGCCAAGCCAAAAGACCATAAAAAAATATATCACAAAAGCGGAGCGGAAAATGCGGACCGTATGCGATCATATAGAAAACGGCGTCATAAAAAAACGCGGCTTCAATCCCGGTTCGCGGGCGCTGGGGCTGATACAGGGCGTATTTTATCCGAAACTCGAAAAAATGACAATGAATAAAGTCAGGGTGGGCAGCGATTGTACGCAATGCAATTTATGCGTCGAAATATGTCCCATGAATAATTTTGAAAAAGAAAACGGCAAAATCATACCGAAAAATAACTGTACGATCTGTTACCGCTGTATAAATCGATGTCCGCAAAAAGCCATAACCATATATTTCAAAGGGAAAATAAAAAAACAATACAAGGGATTAATAATATAAAGGAATAATGCCTTTCGGCGAAACGTCAACGGCATAATTGCCCTGCCATTTGACGGTAAGAAGTTCGCCGCACAGCGTTTCGGCGGTTATTTTGCTTTCCATTGCATAAATAATTTTTGCAGTATTTTTATGAAATGTCATGCTTTTTATTTTTACGCATTCCGGTATCCTTATTTTTAATTCGCAATCCGTTTTCCAAGTTGCCGTCAAAGTAAATATGTCATTTTTCTCCGATATTTTTATACTGCCGGCGTCGTTTTCGGCTTCAAGCCATAAATTCAAAAAAACCGTATCATTTTTTTTGACAAGCGCATAATTCCACAATGTCCAGAGCCCGCGCCCGCCTGCGGCGGCACAGCAGCCCATATTATCGTACCTGCCGTTATTGAGCAAATCATTCGCCATTGTCCTGCCGAGAAAAGCCCCTCTGTAACGCCCGGCTATATTGTTGTATGAGACATTTACGGTATCTTCTTTTGGGATGCTGCCGAAATAATTGCCATCGGATATATCGGCAAGCTGGCTTTTAAACAATTGATTGGCGAACTTTTCGGCGTCGTCATAATAATCATAACCGTTTTCGGACAGCAGGGCCGCTATGTGAATCATATCGGCGGTGCAGCATATCTCCGTATGCCGGGCAACATCGGGATATTCTTCCGTCAGGCCGTTCACGGGCTTTTTGCCCAGGCCTTCGGGAAAAAACCCGTAGCTTGTCCCTTGAGATTTGGCGAATCTGTATATTTTTTCACACCATTCAATCATATTTTTATCTTTGGTTTTTACCGCGTAACATATAAATTTATCTGCTATAATCATAATAATACAAAATTGTTACGGGGAGGTTTATAAAATGTTAAAAAGGCCGGACACATATTTTTTGCAGGAAGCAATAGACATGGGGATTGAAACAATTATCGCCCGCTTGGATAAAGAACAGGATTACCGCCCGCAATTTCTCTTGAAAATACTGCCCGAGCCGTATTTGGGGCATGATATATGGGACAACGGCGACATGAGCGCGAGATATGCCGACGCCTTCATACTCGGCAGGCAGGTTACGGGAAATGACGGCTATAAGCAAGAAGAATTGTCGCTGACCGAAAGGCTTTATGCCTGCGACCCGTATGAGCATCCTTTTATGGCGACAAGGGTTCTGATAACGCTGGTGGATAAATATATTTGCGAGCAGAGCGAAGAGAATAAAAAACGGCTTGACGATTTGATTTTGATCATCAGGCAAAACATGAAATACGAAGAAGATTACGCATATTATTTTAGACAGCCGGAGGGCTGGTCGTCAATAAAAGAACCGGTTTTCGGCGATTTTTTACCTTACCCGACATATCCGATAGGCGGTATAATTCTTGCCTTGACGAGATATTTGGAAACCTTTTATTGCGGGGAAGTCGATGAGTTTACGGAAAAACTCGTCAAGTTCACAATTGAGCACAGCGGCGTTTTTACCAAAGAAGGCCATTATTTCGGTCATACGCATTCGGGCGGAATTTTGACGGCTGCCGCAGGCATAACACGGTGGGCGGCGTTAAAAAAAGACGCGAAGCTGATGGATATGATGCGCGGCGCCTTCGAATGGACGGTCAAATATTGCAGCAGCTGGGGCTGGGTGCCCGACGGCTTGGGAGAACCGAACGGTTCATGCGAAACCTGTTCGATAGCGGACGCGCTGCATTTTGCATTATTGATGGCGAGGCATACAAATCCGGCGTATTATGAAATTGCCGAACGTTACGCAAGGAACCAGCTGATGGAAAATCAATTTAAAGATTTGGAAAAGATAGATAATGTCATGAAACACAGCGATAATCCGCAGCATGAAAAAGCGAAGAGAGCCCTGTACGGCAGCTGGGCTTCATATTCCAAACCAAACAGTTTGGATAACGGTTTCCAAACCGTTGAGGGCTGCTGCCTTGGCGCGGGTATCCGCGCTTGTTACCTTGTATGGAACGGCGCTGTCGAAAAAAGAAACGATACAGTGTATGTCAATATGGCATTCAGCAGAAATTCCCCGTGGATCGAGCTCATAAGCTATCAGCCTTATGAAGGGAGAATCGATATAATTGTCCGCGACGCGGAAAAAATAATGGTACATATTCCGTCTTGGGCGAACAGAAACGATGTGCGGATAAGTGTGAATAGCATGCCGGTCTGCGCAGATTATGAAGATGTATTTTTGAAATTTTCGGGAATGAAAAAGGACGACCATATTAAAATAGAATATCCTTTGAGCGTAAATATCAAAAATGAAATGGTAAACGGAACGGCGTATTCGGTGGAATGGAAAGGCGATACCGTTGTCGGCATAAATCCGAAAGGCGCGCTTTATCCCATATTCGAAAGAAAATACGCGAAAAAAAATATCGCCCCTATGTCAGACGGACAGCCATATAAACATCAAACCGGCGGTCCGGTGTTTTGGTGATGATCTTCATTAGACTTCTTGCATAACCTCAATATTCGGGGTCATTGCGAGCGCAGCGAAGCAATCCAGTACCTCGGAATATCGGTTTTTTCTGGATTGCCACGGCGACAAGTCGCCTCGCAATGACAGTTATTCAAGAGGTCTATTCTTATTTTGTTACAGTTGCGCCGAACGGCATAAGCGCAAGTTTAGCGATCTTGAAACATTGCAGTCCAAACGGAATGCCGATAACCGTACAGCATAATATCAAACCGTTCAAAGCGGCGGCAGTCGCCAGAGGTATCCCGCTGATAAGAAGCCACAGTATATTTGCGATCATTGACGGCGCTCCGCCGCCATACTGCACTTCTTTACCGAACGGGGCAAAAGCCAGCGACGCGAATTTGAAACATTGCCGGCCTATGGGTATGCCTATAATCGTTATACACCACAAAATACCCATAATACCCCATGCTAAGGCTTGCCAGATACCGCCGCACAATATCCAGATAATATTTCCCAAACAACCCATTTTATGTACTACTTTTGAGTTCGAGTATTGCCGCTTTGCTTAATTTGGTGGATTTCATTATGGTCAATATATCAACATCGTCCTCTAACAGCGTTTTGGCGATTTCAATTCGTTCTTCATTCAGTTTTTCATTAGCGTATTCGATTTTTTCTTCTTCAAATAATCTGGCGACTTTCGTCATCTTCAACCACTCCTTTAATTTGTTTGAATAATTTTTATCAATAAACTTATCCGTCGCGGACAGTATGCCCGCGATGATGAAACTCTGCTCATACTCGTCGTTTACCTCTTTGGCAAGATTGACCGTTGCTTCGATCAATTGCTGTTTGTCGTCTTTCGCCGTCAGCGGCAGGATGATGAACCTCATCACGTCCTCGTCGGATAGCGGTTCGCCCGCCCGTACTTTTCGCTCAAGCTCCGCATACATCGCGTCCCCGTCGAACGCCGACAGGAATACCTGATGGATTTTTAGCTGCATACAGCCCAAGTCAAGGGAATCCTCCGCCGATTCAACGTCGCCCGTATAGATCACTACAATTACTACTTTATAGATTTTACCGTCGTTGTACGATTCCGCCACCCTGAATGCATAGTGCCCATACTTTATGAGGTTTTTCGCATCGCCGCTTGATTCGTACTCCAATATGAGGATAGTGTCGTTTTCCAGCATAAATACATTGTCCGCGCGTTTTTCGTCCAACTTAAGGCTGGGCAGGTTTGTCGGCAGGATGTCTTTTATCGGCGGCAAGTCCAGCCCGTACACCGCGAGCGATTTGTTTTTATAGTTCTCGCTCAGTATTTTGAAAATGACGTCCTTATTTTGATGGGCTATTCCGTCAGCCATTTGCCATCACCCCTATTTTCGTTACATTATATCTCGAAAAACATTTTTGCGTTGAATTCCACTCCTTTATCATAACACAAATTATTATTTTTTGCAATGACTTTTATAAAATTCCCGGCGATTTATCAAGAGCGAAATTGTTAATTTTGTATTGTCTTATGTCCATAGAATAATCCCAATTATCGGGAAATATAAAATTATGAAAAACAGCCTATCGTGCAAATAAACGCTGCGACAAGCTGTTTCTTCATAATCTTGCCATTATTATACTTTTATGCCCGTCCTGTTTTCAAGTATCACTATTCCCCCGTTTTTCTCACAGAAATTATACTCCACTTTGCCAACATATCCGTCCGTCAATCCCAATGCTTCATAACTACGGGTCAATCCGTCTTTTATCGGCATATATCCGTCGCCTGTTCCTTCATACGAGGTCAATTCATAATTAGCAACGACTGCTCCGCCTTTTAAATAATTTACGCATTTGACAATGCCTACGCCTTTGGCGAAATAATATTCTTTTTTACCCGGACGTGAACCAAGCTGAGGCCATGTAAATCCTTCAACTTCTGAAAGTTCTGTTTTATGTGGAACAGTAACGTCAAATATTATCTTTATAACGTCGTCAAATTTCCCCGCCGCAGTTTCGATTTCACCGGATTTTTCAACGGTTACATCTGCGGACGCATTGGGCCAGTCGCTACCTTTTGTTTTCATTGACGCGCCGACATTCCACTCGTCGCTCCATATACAGCCTGTTGCGTCTTTGATTACGCCCAACAAGTCATTTGCGATTAAATGATAACCCATATCGCCAGAGTTCCAATACATGTGCCACCCGAACGAATAATCCCAATCGAGTTCGCTGATGGTTTTTCCGTTTTTGAAACTAACATTTTTGTAGGTAAAAGAGTTCCAGACACATTCAAATTTCCTGTCGGGCGTAAATCTTTCGTCGCCGTCTTTCATGCGGCGGCGGGCATCAATGGCGGCGGCGGTGTGCTTCTTCTGGTAATCCGTAACCGCGAGGGCTGCGGCGCGTTCCGCATAGAACGAAATATCCGGCAGCAGCCAGCCTTTTTCGTTGTCGTTTTTGGCATATTCTTTCCGCATTTGCAATATCATATCTTCCCAGTTATCGGGCGAATAAACTTTTCTTTTGCCATAGCCTATATTATTTTCAAGGACTTTCAAATTGCCGTCGTCGCCTTCAACGAAAGTGTACTCGGCTGCGCCGACATAACCGTCCGTCATTCCCAGTCCTTCATAACGACGGAACAGTCCGTCTTTGACAGGCATATATCCCTCGCCCGTTCCCTCGTAATATGTCAATTCATAATTCGGGATAACAGTATCGTCTTTGAAATAATGCACGCCTTTGATTAAGCCGATGCCTTTTGCATAATAAAATTCTTTTTTGCCTTTGAGAAAATTATTCCACCCCGCTCCGTCTCCGCCTTTTATATCAAGATTTATTTTAAGGCAATCCTCAAAGCGTCCTGCGGCTACTTCGATACTGTCCAAATGCTCGACGGTTATATCGGTAACAGGCTTGAACCAATCATTGCCTTTCATTGTCATTTTTGCGCCGGGTTTCCATTCGTCGCTCCAGATACAGCCGGTGGCGCCGTCTATAATCGACATAAAATAATTCACAGCCAAATGATAACTCATATCGCCCGTGCCACTCCCGTCTTTCCATTCAAACGCAAAATTTCTGTCTTGTTCCAATTTTATTTTGCCGCCGTTGAAATGCGCGTTATG
>WQXD01000216.1 GCA_009785015.1 Oscillospiraceae bacterium
GGCCTGCAGCTTGTCTTTGAAAATTTTTTGCTCTTTGGCGTCCATATTCTCCTGCTTTATATATGCCTCGGCCTTGCCGTGGTCGATCCATGTGCCGCCGCCGTAATTGAAACCTACGGGTTCGTTTGATTTCGCGAAGCCGCATATCTCATCTTCCGAAAACACGAAAACCTCGAAATTCTCCGACCAAAAAGCGTAAGCCGCCTTTGCCTCGCGCAGAATAGGCTCGGCGTCGATGTGATTTATGTACTCATCGAGATACGAGCAGCTTATCTTCAGAGGGGCATTTTGCACCGTTTGCCGGTTTTTATCGAAATCCCGCTTTGCCTTTTGTATATCCGTCATCATCCATACACCCCGACCCTGTGCGCCGTATTGTACGCCGCGACGATGTTTTCGACGGGGGTGTTGTCCTGGAGGGCGTGCGAGGGCGCGAAACAGTATTCGTATCCGGGCATCATCGTTTCGAGTATGGCGGCGCAGTTTTGCTCTGTTTCGTCCGCGCTGCCGAAGGCGAGCGGGCCGCCCGTCGATATGCAGCCGTGGAAAAACAGCCTGCCGCCAAACGTCTTCTTGAGATACTCGGGGTCCATGTTGCGCGCTTCCGGCTGCAGCGTGTCCACCCCGGTGAGCCCCGCTTTTATATATTCCTCATATGTCCAGCTCGAAGAACCGCACGTGTGCAGCAGGGTGGGCAGCGCGTATTGTTTGCACAGCTCGAAAAACGGCTTTTGGCGTGATAAAATATGTTTTTTGAATATTTCCATCGAGATGAGCGGTGTGTGCTGCGTGCCCAGATCTTCGCCCATCCACACGAAATCCACTATTTCATTCACTTTTTTGCCCCGCTTTTTCGCTATCTTGCCGATACTGTCGAGCTCCCGCTCCAAAACGGCCAGCTGCTGCCCTATAAAGCGGTCTATCAGCAAAAGCCCCGCTTCGTCATCCGAGATCAAATCCACAAACGTCTGTTCCATAGTCCGGAAAAACCCCGCCGTGTTGATCACGCAAGCGGTTCCGGCTCCGCCCAAGTGTATGGCATAGCCCTCATTCGCCTCTATCTGCGCTTCCAAGGATTCGTAGTTGAAATGGTCCGGGTTCGGCATCGCCCAGGCCGCGACTTTTTCAGCGTCCGCGAATTCGAGCGGGAAATCGCAGTAATCCCAGTATCCGCCGGCTTCGTTTTCTATCCATCTGCAGACAAATCCGTACATTCCGTTTACCATTCTGTCGGCTCTCTCCGAGACATGGAGCACAGGCCCGGTATATCCCGCCCCCATGCCCCGAAAATCCACTCCGATCTGGGCGAGAAGCCCCCTATGGTCGTTTGGGGCGAGGCCCAGATGTTCCATCAGCCGGTTTTGTATTATCGGATTCGAGCTGTAGTTGATTGGCACCCGGTCGGGTTTCTCATGCCGTATGACGCGGCGCACCCTTTCCTTTGAGTTCATGGTTTCTCTTGCTTTTATTATTTTGTTCATAACTGTAAGCCTCCTTTTTCACCTTTTCATATTTTGCACATAAAATATTTTATGATCCTCGAGCCTGATGGCGGCCAGCGCCCCGCCGTACACACAGCCGCTGTCTATACAGATTTTATCGTTGTGGCGCGGGTCAAACCATACGTCGCAGTTGTCATAATCCTTGTGTATAAAGAATGTGGGCGTATGCCCGAAGATGCAGGTATAACCGCGGAGCCCTTCATAATCATAAAATTCCTCCCTGCTCCAGATCAGCGCGTCACGCGTCTGGGATTCGGGCGGCAGCATAACGTCCAAGCCCGCGTGGGACAAAAAATACCGCTTGCCGTTTATTTCGAGCATTTCATAGTACGGGCAGGAGCGCAGATACGAAAGCATCCCGGCCGACTCGCCGCCGGGCAAACCCTTCAGCTCCGCCGACGTCAATCCGCCGCCGTTTGCAAACCAGCCGAACGGCTCCGTGCCGTCGATATAGTCGAACATCATCTGCTCGTGGTTCCCGATAAAAAAGCGCGTGTTTTTTTGCTGCATGATGAATCTCACACAATCGGCGGACCTCTCGCCCCTGTCGATCGCGTCTCCCAGGATATATAGCTCATCGAGCGAGGAATCAAAGCGTATCTGCTGTAAAAGCGCCATGAATTCGTCGTAACAGCCGTGGATGTCCGCTATGCAATATGTGCTCATTGTATATATATTTCCCTTCAAAGAATTACGGCTTTTACTCCAGCGCCAGCGCGGCATAAAGGCCTATGTCGTCCCCCAAGGCGGCCGGAACCACTTCGCATACCGCGAGCGAATGCTTCAAAGCCTCTTTTTCGAGTACGCGCTCGCACCAGGGCCTCAGCAAATTTTCCGAACGCCGGTAAATGCTGCCTATTATTATCATTTCGGGATTGAGCAGGTCTACAAGTATCGAAAGCGCGCGCCCGAGATATTCGCCGCTTGCGCGGTAGATATCGAGCGCGAGGCTGTCGCCCCTGTTTGCCGCTTCGGCGATTTCCTTCGCGGTGATTTTGTCCATATCTTCCGCGCTATCGCAAAAGGAGGCCTTCTGCCCCGATTGAAAAAGCTCCAGAAGCTTCGTTTTCGCGATTTGCGCGATACCGTCGCCGCTGCAAAATCCGTCAAACGAGCCCGCTTTGCCGTAGCCGACCGGACCGGAATCGGCGCCGCGTATGTGGCCGATTTCACCCGCCATCCCGTTTGTGCCCGAATACAGCCTGCCGTCCAAGATCAGGCCGCCGCCGAACCCCGTACCGAAAGTGAGAAAGATCACGTTCTTCAAATTTTTGCCTTTGCCCGCCCCGAACTTCCATTCAGCCAGGGCGCAGGCGTTCGCGTCGTTTTCGAGAACTGTCTTTATTTCATGCCTGCTCTCAAAATATTCGGTTATATGGACGTCGTCCCAGCCGATAAGATGGGGCGGGGACATTATGACGCCCGTTTTGTTGTCCAAGGGGCCCCCGCAGCTTATCCCAATCGACGAAATATCGCCCGCTTTGAGATTTGCGCGCCCGATTATGGCCGACACTTCGCGGTCTATCTTCTCAAGGGTGGTTTTGTATGTATTGTCCTTGATTGTGGAAAAAAACGAAGTTTCGACAAATTTCACGTCTTTGCCCTTTATCTCGCCGAGTGCGGCCGCGCATTTCGTGCCGCCTATATCTATACCTATTTTGTACATATATACTCATGTCTGCCTTCCTTGAGCTTTTAGTTTCGCGTTATATGTATTATATCGCGGAAACGACAGAAAGTCAAGTAAAATAAATAAGCTTAAATATTTTTTTAACTGCGGCCGCTTGGATATTGTGCAAAAGCAATTATTGTGATATAATTTGGATAAACAATGAAAAATGAAAAAAGGAAAAAGGAAAATGAAAAATGGGAAAATACGGAGAAAGCGCGTACGCGCTGATGGAAAAATTGGACTACATACGTGTGGCCGGCACGGAGGGCGAAATAAAAGCCGCCCATGTTTTCTGCGATGAACTCAAAAATATGGGGCTTGCGCCTGTACTTGAATCATTTGAAATCGACTCCTGGGATATACAAAAGGCTGCGCTGGAGGTGACGGGACCCCATGCGAAATCTTACCCTGTCACCGGTTACGGGTTGTCCGGCAGCACCGAAACGGGCGGCTTGCGCGCTCCTTTTTGGTACGCCGAAAACGGCAACGACATCGCCCTGTCGCAGGCGAAGGGCAAAATCATACTGCTCAACATGACGCCGGCCGCGGAAATGTACCGTAAAATGGCCGAAGCGGGAGTAGCGGGTTTTATCGCCGTCAGCGGCTCTTTGACCGACGAACGTGATAAAACCGATTTGGAACTGCGTTTCCTCCGCAGGGACCGGCATTTAAAAGGCGGCGAATTGCCGCAGATTCCCGGCGTTTCCATTCGAGCCGTCGACGCGATCGAAATGCTGCGCGGCGAGCCGGAAGAAGTTGTGATAAAACTGTCTCAGACCGAGAGCAAATCGACTTCAAACAATGTTATCGCGGAAATCACGGGCGCGAGCAAACCCGGCGAGTGGATTACCGTCGGCGCGCATTATGACAGTGTACCTTTTTCGCACGGTATGTACGACAATGCTTCCGGCAGCGCGATTATCATGGAAGCCTGCCGCCATTTTGCCCGGAATAAGCCGATGCGCTCACTTCGGTTCATCTGGTTCGGCGCGGAAGAAAAAGGACTTTTAGGCAGCCGTTATCACATCGCTTCCAATCCGGATGAAATAAAGGCGACGAAACTGATGATCAACGCGGATTTGGCGGGGCAGGTTATCGGTCACCACGAATTTGCGGTGACCGCACAAAAAGAAGTCGGCGATATACTGCATTTCATGGCGCAGGAAATCGGGTTTGGCTGCATTGTCAAACAGAATATTTATTCGTCGGACTCCACGGCTTACGCGGATGCGGGTGTGCCGTCGTTCAGCTTTTTGCGCGCCGGTACCATCGGGCACAGCCGGTATGACGCGATTTGTCTTGTTTCGCCCTCCGCAATGGAAAAGACTGCCGCTTTCATGATATATTTCACACAAAAAATCGTGAACAGCGTGACATTCCCCGTTCCGGCAGGTATTCCCGACGACCTGAAAGAAAAATTGGAAATTTATTTCGGGCGCAAAGCTCCCAAAGATGAGTAAAAAAAATTTTTGCTTTGCGCATTGAAAAACAATGCGGCTTGTGGTATAATTATCCCCAAGGAAAAAAGTGATGGATAGGTAAGGTAATATTTATGGATTCCGGACAAATATTCGACATACAGAGATTTTCGATACACGACGGGCCGGGGATACGCACCACCGTGTTTTTCGCGGGCTGCAATTTGCGCTGCTTTTGGTGCCATAACCCCGAATCGCTGAAAAAAGAACCGCGCCTGCAGTTTTTCCCCGTCAAATGCATAGGCTGCGGCGCGTGTGTGAAGGCTTGCGCCCGGGGGGTGCACTCGGCCGCGGCCGACGGGTCGCGCTTAATCAAAAGGGAACTCTGCACGGGCTGCGGCGACTGCGCGAGGGAGTGCTGCGCGGAAGCGCTCGCCATGAGCTCGCGCGGGGAATCCGCCGAAAAAGTGATCGAAACCGTGCTCAGGGACAAGCCGTTTTACCGCGAGAACGGAGGCGTCACTTTTTCGGGCGGCGAGCCTCTGCTCCAGTTTGAGTTTTTGCGCTCGCTTTTAAAGCTCGCGAAATCCCACGGGCTGAACACGACGGTGGACACGGCGGGAAATGTCCCCTTTGAGCGCTTTGAGGAGCTGCTGCCGATGGTCGATTTGTGGCTTTTCGACGTAAAATGCGCCGAAGAAGAAGATCATATAAAGGCCACGGGGGCGCCGAACCGGCTGATTTTCGAAAACCTCGAAAAGCTGTGCGCCGCGGGGGCGAACGTCGAAATACGCATACCCGTGGTGCCCACGGTGAACGCTTCGGCCGAGGGCATGAGCGCGATATGCGGGCGCGTCAAAACGTTCGCAGCCGAAAATTCCCGCGTGGGCGTCGAGCTTCTGCCCTTTCACAGACTGGGCGGGGGAAAATACGAGGCGCTCGGAATGCAGTACAAGGCTTCGGAGCTCGAACCTCCCTCAAAAGAGGAACTGGCGGCGTACAGGCAGATTTTCGCAGATGCGAAAATAAGGGCAAAAGCCGAATGATTTTTATTTGATTTTTTGAAAGGGGATTTGGGCAATTTATGGAAGTTTTATCGGCGGGGCTGATGGTCTCGGATATAATAGTGCACCCGGTGGATCCGAAGATATTTGAAATGGATTCGTGCGCCATAGAAAACGTAACTTTCAAGACGGGCGGCGACGCGCTCAATGTGGCGGTGAACCTCGCCAAACTCGGAATCGGCGCGGGAATGGCCGGCGTAGTGGGCGACGATGCCGCGGGCCGCGACATCACGGCGAAACTCGCCGCCGCCGGCGTGGACTGCGGCAATGTGGTAAAATCCGAAAAAAACCGGACTTCGACATGTATCGTGCTGTGCGAAAAGTCGGGCGAGCGCCACTTTTTGTACTATGGGAAATGCAACCACGAATTTGCCGAACCGATGATATCCGAAGAGGCGCTTTCGCGGATTTCGATACTGAACGTCGGCAGCGCGATGGCGCTTGACAGCTTGGACGGGGAGGGCCTGACCAAACTGTTTTGGCGCGCGAAAAAGCGCGGCGTCACCACCACGCTCGACCTCACCCACGACAGCAGCGGACAATGGCTGAAAAAAGTGGAGGGCGCCTTCGAATACACCGATGTGTTCATCCCCAGCTTAGTGGAGGCCAAAGCGCTCACGGGTATGGACGAACCCGAGCAGATGGCCGAATTTATGCGAGAATACAAGCTCAAAATATTCGGGGTGAAATTGGGCGAAAAGGGCTGCTATATCACGGATTTCAAACAAGCGAAAACCGTCCCGGCGTTTTTTTGCGGCGAGGTGGTGGACACCACGGGCGCGGGCGACGCGTTCATGTCGGGCTTTATATGCGGGCTCACAAAAGGGTTCGGGCCTTTCGACTGCGCGAAATTGGGGGCCGCGGCGGGCAATTTCTGCATTGGCGGCCTTGGGGCGAC
>WQXD01000217.1 GCA_009785015.1 Oscillospiraceae bacterium
AACTCCACGGGAATATAAATTCCGACAATAAATTCTCGTATAAATACATAAAAGACTTGATAGTGCAGAATGTGGCCCCCGAATTTTTAAGCGATTTTTATAAGTGAAATTATTAAAAAAGGAATGTACTGCATATGCGTATAAATTATTCGTGCGTAGTCGAAAACAAGGAATTTTATCAAAAACAGGGATGGCTTTGGCTCAATTCCCTGATCTGTTTCGGAAAAATAGACCCGAAGTCCATATATGTCCACTGCATAGAAGGGACCACTCGAAATTACATGGAAAAATGCGCCGGCACCGGGGTGAACGTTTCGGTGATCCAGCCCTTCGGAGACAAGAAATACTGCAACAAAATCCCGCAGATGTCAAACGAAAAGCTCAGAGACTCGGACGCCGTCATAGTGATGGACACCGATATGGTGATGCTCGAAAATTTCGAGCACACAATCGATTACAACCACATCAGCGGGAAGATAATCTATATGAAAAATCCCGAAACGCAGGTAATCGACAGCCTTTTTGAGCTTGCCGGCGTGAAAAAATCGCTTCCGGACATGCCGATCGAATCCGACGGCGCGTATTTTACATACGGGGCGAATTTTAACGGGGGGCTGTATATAATGCCGGACAAATATTGCGAAACCATAAAATCCGGCTGGGAAAAATGGTCTGTCTGGATGCTCGAAAACGGCAAACCGCTCTATGAGGCCAAAAAAGAAAATCACATCGACCAGCTGAGTTTTTGCATGACGGTGCACGAAAACAATATCCCGGTGAAATATCTCGACCATTTATACAACTATCACATACTTTTTGATTTGGGGGAAAAAGAAAAAAAGCCCTATGTTTTGCATTACCACACGCAGACAGATGAAAACAATCTCATAACCCTGGATTATGTGCCGGAGGGGAAAGTGAAAGAAGCCGTCCTGGAGGCAAACCGGTTCATAAAAAAATATATCTCGATGTTGTAATTTTTTTCGGAACAAAACAGAATTTTTACCGGTATAATTAATTGAACAAAAACAACAAAGAAAGAGGGATTAATTATGAAAAATCTGAAAAAATACAAAAATCTGTTCGGTTTCCTCGTGCTCGCGCTGGCCTGCGCCATTTTGTCGGGGGGATGCTCTTCCGCTTATGACAGTTTCAATTACGGCAAAAGCGCCGATTATGCCAATTCCAGCCCCGAAAGCGGCGGAAATTTGCTCCGCGCATATGACGCCTTCGAAGCCGAGGGCGAAGCGGCGGAAGAGGTCTTCGCTCTGCTTTCAGCCGCCGACAGCGGAACAGCGGCAAATAACCTTCCCGCAGACCGCAAAATCATACGCGACGCCAGCGTGACGATGGAAGCCGAGGAAGTCGAGCCCTCATATGAAAACATCCTCGCGCTGCTTTCAAATCTGGGCGGCTATGAAGCGGACAGAAGCATGTACAGCAATTCCTACGGTTATCCCGTAATCAACTCGACGCTGAAAGTTCCCGCCGGAAAACTCGACTCGTTTTTGGCCGAAATAAAAAAAGAAGGCGAAATCGTCTCTTCGAATATTTCATCGAGCGATATAAGCGACAAGTATTTCGACGCCCGGATAAGGCTTGAAACGCTCGAAAAAACCCTTGAGAATTACTACAGGTTTTTGGAAAGCGCGGAAAGCGTGGAAGAGCAGTTGGAAGTCACCCGCTACATCAACGATACCACATACGAGATAGAACAGCTGAAGGGCAGCCTGCGGCGTTGGGATTCATTGATCGATTACTCCACTGTCACCTTTTATCTGTATCCGGTAAACGAAGCCCCCGAGGAGCCCAGGGTGATAGAATGGGATTCGCTTTCCTTGGACGACATGGGCTGGTTTATATCGAGCGGGTTTTTGGGTGTATGCAACGCGATTTTCTCCGTGCTGCAGTGGGTGGTCATATCGATTCTGGCGATTTCCCCGATTCTGATCGCTTTGGCGGTTCTGATATTTTTGCTTGTGCGCCGCCACAAAAAAACAAAAGCGAAAAAGCTGCTGCAGTGGCAGCAGGCTCAGGCTCAGGCTCAAATATATAATCCCCCCGAAAACAACGGCAATATGCCGCAATAGAAAGCAAAAGATAGAAAAAGATAGAAAAGAAAAAAAGGAAAGTATATGCTCGACGAGGAAGTCTTTGAATATTACGCCCCGTTCATACGCGAATTTATCTACAAAAGCGGCTGGGATGAGCTGCGGGAAGTCCAAATCGAAGCGGGGAAGACGATTTACGGATCTGAAAACAACATGCTGCTATGCGCCGGGACCGCCACGGGAAAAACCGAAGCGGTCTTTTTCCCCATCATATCGCAAATGGTCGAAGACCCTCCGGAGAGCGTCGGGGTGATATACATAGCCCCGCTGAAATCGCTGATAAACGATCAGTTTTCGCGCTTGGACGCGCTTTTGGAGGAAGCCGAAATTTCCGTGTTCCACTGGCACGGCGACGTCGCGCTCTCCCATAAATCGAAAATGATCAAATCCCCCAAGGGAATACTGCAGATAACCCCGGAATCCCTGGAGAGCATGCTCATAAACAGATTCAACGATCTGCCCCGGATTTTCGGCGATCTGAGGTATATCGTAATCGACGAGATCCATACGATGCCGGGCAGCGACAGGGGAAACCAGATCATATGCATTTTGCAGCGGCTCGAGCGGATCATCGAAAAATCGCCGCGCAGGTTCGGCTTGTCGGCCACTGTGGGCGCCCCCGAACAAATCGCCGCCTGGCTGGGACTCGGCAGCCGGCGCGAATGCGACATAATACAGATAAAATCCGCGAAGACAAAATGGAAGCTGGCGATGAACCACTTTTTTGTGGCACCGCAGGCGGACAAAACCGAAACCACATTGAGTTTGGACCAACAGAGGGCGATGACCGGCGCGCCGAATTCGGACGATGAAGCGTATCCGGAGTATGACAAATTGGCGGAGTTCATAAAAGAAGACGAGGGATTTTCGTATATATACGAATGCGCCACGGAAAAAAAGAGCTTGATCTTCACCAATTCCAGGGAGGAAGCCGAATTTGTCACGGCTACGATGCGGGAACTCGCGAAAAACAAAAAAGAGGACGACATATTCTATATCCATCACGGGGATTTGTCCGCCTCGATACGCGAAGAGGCCGAACTTGTCTTAAAAGACGAGGAAAAACCGGCTGTGGGGATCGCCACGGTGACAATGGAGCTGGGGGTGGATATAGGCAGATTGGAAAGGGTCATACAGGTGTCCTCGCCGAATACCATATCGAATTTTTTGCAGAGGCTGGGGCGTTCGGGCAGGCGGGGCGCGCCGTCCGAAATGATAATGGTTTTCAGGGAAGAAGAACCGCTTCCCGGCGCGATCACCCCGAAAATGCTGCCCTGGGAGCTTTTGAAAGCGATCGCCGTTACGCAGCTGTACATCGAGGAAAAATTTATCGAACCGCCCAACGTAAAAAAGCTGCCTTTCAGCCTTTTGTATCATCAGACGATGAGTTTTGTGGCTTCTTTCGGGGAAATCACCCCGAGGGACCTGGCGGATAAAATGCTCGGCTTCAGCCCGTTCAAACACGTTTCAAAAGAACAGTTCAAGCAGCTGATGTTTTCGCTTCTGCAAAACGACCATTTGCAGTTTGTGGAGGATTCCAAGGAAAAAAGCGTGATAATAGGGTTAAAAGGCGAGAGGATCATAAATTCTTTCAAATTTTACGCCGTGTTCCAGGACGTCGAAAGTTTTACAGTCAAATGCGAAGCCCAGGAAATCGGAACGATAACCGCCAGCCCTCCCGAAGGCGAACGCATCGCTTTGGCGGGCAGAACCTGGGAAGTTATAGAGCTCGACATGAAAAACAAAATCATTTACGTGAAAAAAGTCGAAGGGAAAATGACGATAGAATGGCCCGGCGAATACGGGGTGGTTCACACCAAAATAGTCGAGAGGATAAAGCGGGTGCTCGAAGAGGACACAATCTACCCGTATCTTCTGGAAAACGCGCGAAAAAGATTGCAGGAAGCCAGGGACCTCGTGAAAAAAACGAATTTGTTCAAATACCCGCTCGCCCACCTGGGCGGATATTCCTACGCCTTTTTTCCGTGGCTCGGCACCGTTTCGTTTCGCACGCTTCGAAGATATATCAAAACAAATATGGCAAAGCAGTTTAAGATAAGCAACATCGAATTTGAAGGCTGTTATTTTTTCGAATTCAAAATGGAAAAAGGCACCGATTATGATTTCATAAAATACATGCACGACGACATAAACAGAAACGGCATAGACAAAGAGGAGCTCGTGGGCCAAAAAGAGGATTTCGCCCATGAAAAATACGACGAATATATCCCCCCCTCGCTGCTCAGGGAAGCGTATATCAGCGACAGCCTCAAAACCGAAGAAATACAAAATAAAATAAACGAATATTTACAGATGTATTAAGTCTGCCCGAGAAAGGGGTCTTAAAAATAATGATAAAATTGGTTTACAACCGCGAAAGCGAGCAAGAATATCCCCACGCGCCCGATTTGGCGGAGCGCGAATACGCGGAAAACGGATTTGCTTCGGGCTGGGCCATGCACGCCAAACCGGTCCCGAAATACTACTTCGACTGCCATGTGCACTACAGCGGAAAAAAAGACAACATATCCGAAAGTATTTTTTTGCCGGCTCATCTCGATGTGGCGCGCATGCTCGTGATATTCCAGATATGCGGCAAAAAATGGGATTACAGCATGCAGACCCAAAACATCATGGATTCCTTCGCGTATTTTGACTGCGATGAATTGAAAAAAGCGCTGGAGTCGTTTTCGGGCGGCGGCAAGCTCTTTTGGGCGGCCTATTTAAACTACCAGTCATCCGAAAAAGAATTGGTGCAAAATGCCGCGGCCATGGGGGCGCGCTGCATAAAGCTGCACAACGCGCCGCAAATCGAGGACAACGCCCCGGCCGATCTGTGGATGGCTTCCGAGTGGCAAGATTGCTTTGAGGAAATGGCCGCTTTCAAACTTCCGGTTTTGTGGCATGTCACCCAGAGGCTGCCGACATCTCTATACACGGGCGGCAAAGGCAATGTGTATTGGGAAAATGGCTGGAAAAACGGGGTAAAATACAATAACGAGGATTTATTGCAGGTGTTTTTGAGCTGCTGCCGCCGCCACCCCGGCGTGAATTTTATCGGAGCGCATCAGCTGCATATCGGCTGGGAACGCCTTGAGGAACTATTCTGGGCGCATCCCAATTTGTACGTGGATACCACAATAGGCTGTATGTTAAGGCTGTACGACGATTTTTACCCGCATGACAAACAGTATCTCCGCTCCGTGTTTACCCGGTGGGCCGACCGCATAATTTTCGGCACGGACACTTTCGGGAAATACAGCGAGTCCAATTATCTTCAGCATATCCGGTTTATCACCGCCCTCGACCTGCCTCAGGAGGCTTTGGACAAAATCTGCCGCAAAAATATCGAGCGGCTGTGCGCCATAGAAGAACTATGATATATATCGAGCCGAATTCGGCCGACGCCGCGTTTTGCCTCGCGGCTGAGGAATATATAACGCGAAATTTCGACAAATTCGAAGAACCGGTTTTCATGTTTTGGCGCACCGAAAAATGCGTGGTCATCGGCAGAAGCCAGATTGCGGCGGCGGAAGTCGATTTGCAGGCGGCCCATTTTCACAATGTACAAATATTCCGCCGGTCGAGCGGGGGAGGGGCGATGTTCTCCGATCCCGGAAATATAATGTACAGCCTGATCACCGCATTTGACGAATTTGAGGACCCGAAAAAAATCGAATACGAAAAACTGATCGGGCCGATGACCGGGGCCTTGAATAAAATGGGAATCCCCGCCGTTTCCGAAGGGCGAAACGACATAACCGTCGAGGGCACCAAAATTTCGGGCCTGGCGCAGTATGCCGTAAAAAAAAGTTTATGCACCCACGGGACGCTTCTGTACGAAGCGGACTTGGATATGCTGGCGCGCGTTTTGAAACCGGACGACGAGAAAGTGAGTTCAAAAGCCTTAAAATCGGTCCGGGCAAGGGTCACCCGCCTGTACGAGTATTTTGATTCCAAAATACCGGCGGCGGAATTTTTCGAACGGCTCAAATCGTTTTTGTTTGAGGAGACAAAACCCCGGCATTATGATTTGACAAAGTACGATATGGAGCAGATCGATATCATACGCGCCGAAAAATACTCAAACCCGGAGTGGATACACGGATCCGCGCCGAAATTTTCTTTTAAAAACTCAAAAAGATTTCCGGCGGGCAGACTCGAGGTATTATTGGACGCTGAACGCGGGATTATAAAGAAATGCAAAATATTCGGGGATTTTCTGGGTATTTTGCCCCTGGAGGAATTGGAACAAAAACTGACGGGCCTGCCTCATGAATTCGCGGCTTTGGCCCAAATCTTAAAAACGGTCGATTTGCGGCTCTATTTGGGCGGAATCAAGCCGGAGGAATTTATGGAATGCCTGCTGTAGAATTTCAAAAACAATAAAGAGGG
>WQXD01000218.1 GCA_009785015.1 Oscillospiraceae bacterium
AAAACAAAAGGAGATTATATTTTATGGATACTATTACGCTTATCAAAAATCTTGAACGGCCCAAATCAAAAATCGACGTGATTTTGGACACCGACGCATATAACGAAATCGACGACCAGTTCGCGATTGCTTATATGTTCGCCAACAAGGACAAATTAAACATCAAAGCGTTATACGCCGCGCCGTTTCACAACAGCCGCTCGACCGGCCCGAAAGACGGCATGGAAAAAAGCTACGACGAAATAAAAAAAGTGATCGCATTAATCGAAGATACCGACGCGATAGAAGTGTATAAAGGCTCTGAGCGTTATTTAAGCGACGAAAAAACGCCCGTGATTTCGCCGGCTGCCGAACACCTCGCCAAATTGGCCCAAAATTACAGCGCAAGCGCCCCGCTGTATGTCGTGGCAATCGGGGCAATCACGAATATAGCCTCCGCGATTCTGATAAATCCAAAAATAACGGACAATATCGTGGTGGTTTGGCTCGGGGGGAATGCGCATCACTGGCATGACACCAAAGAATTCAATCTGTATCAGGACGTCGCCGCCGCGAGGATCATTTTCGGGTGCGGGGTTCCGTTTGTCCAGCTCCCGTGCATGGGGGTCGTGTCCTCTTTTACGATAAGCGAAGCGGAACTCGAAAAATGGCTGCTGGGCAAAAACAAAATCTGCGATTATCTGGCGCGCAACACTATAGAAGAGGCGTCAAGTTACGCGGGGGGCAAGCCCTGGACGCGGATTATCTGGGATGTGACCGCTGTGGCGTGGCTTGTCGACGGGCGGTTTTTCTGCGAACGGCTCGAAAGGAGCCCGATACCGGAATACGACGGATATTACGCCTATGACGGCCAAAGGCATTTTATGAAATATATATACCATATAAACAGGGACGCGTTGGCCGAGGATTTATTTAATAAGCTGCTCGCTTTGGATTGAGCAGATTGAGCATGGAGGCAAAATTTATGGAATTTTGGGAGAGCACATACCCTTTTTCACAGAGCGGGGAAAGGGAACGGATAAGCGCTTCGGATTTGGCCCGGAGCTTTCAAAAGCTCACCGGGGCGGCCCTGATCAAAGGCTTTGGAAAGATGTGCGATATGGGCGGCGGCTGCTCCGGGGCAAACCGTATAGCGGGATTTATGGAAACGCACATAAAAGCGGAATACTCGATAAGCCAGAGCGCGCCGGCCCCCCTGATTTTTGAAACGGAAACGGTCCGAACGAATCAGGCGGCCTTCGCGGCTTTCATTTTTTCGATGGGATTCGGAAACGGTTCGCCGCTTCCGGTTCCCAGCGGCGCGTTTGAGATTTATGTAAATGATGTCTTTTGCCTGTCCGTCAGGAAAGTAAACAGCTCGTTTTATTGGCACGGCGGCGAAAACGGCAGCGAGTTTGTCTTTTGCATGCGGCGCCTCGAAACGGCGCGCCCGTATGAAGGGATGCAGCTGTCGGATATGATCCGAGACGAAAGCCAGGCCGCCTTCGGGATCGGGATTTTAAAAGTGAAATCCGATATTTTGGAAGAGGGAAACCCGGCAAAAATAGCAATCGTCCCCGCCGGCGAATACCAAAGCAGCCAATATTTTTATCTGGCCGACTGCCCGAATATAACCGCGGGGGCAAACATTGAGGAAGCCATTTCGATGCTCGCCGGGAAAAACATAAAAAAATCAGGCAAATACAACGTCTACTTCGGCGACATCCACACCCATTCGGGGCAGCTGCGCGACAAAACGGACGGCGGCGTCACGTGCGGCATGGGCAGTATGGAGAGCAACTACAAATACGCGAAAGGGCCGGGAGGACTGCATTTTTACGCGCTGACCGATCATGAATTTCAAATTTTGCCCGACTACGAAGAGCAGTATTTCGATTTGGCCGACAAATACAACAAAGACGGCGAATTTGTGTGTTTGAAGGCTTATGAACACACCTCCCCCGTCTACGGGCACCGGAATATCTATTTTGGGGGAGAGGCCGCTAAGGTAGTGGCGGCCTATGCCACAGACGACGCGCAAAACGCGGTCGCGGGCTCCGCGACTGCCCCCCGCGAATTATTTGAGAGACTATCGGGCTATGAGTGTATATCGATCCCCCATCATCCTTCAAGCGCTTCGCATCCGTTCAATATCGATTTGATCACGGATAAAGACGTATGCTGCGAAGTATACTCATCGTGGGGAAGCTCCGAATACGGCGGCGATTTTCCGCGCGGGGTATCGGACAGGCACGGAAAGCTCGCTGTAAGCGAAATGCTCAAGCGCAACTTAAAGCTCGGGCTCGTCGCGGGCTCGGACGGGCACGACGGGCACCCCGGCAATGCCCAGTCCCCGCTTGTCAAGCACCCGCATTTGTTTCATTTCTGCGGCAGCGGCGTCACGGCGGCGCTGTGCGAGAGGCTCACGCGGGAAGATATTTATGAGGCTGTCAAAAACCGCAGATGCTACGCCACGACCGGCGTGCCGATCATCCTCGATTTCCGGGCAAACGGATATGACATGGGGTCCGTGATAGAAAACTTCAATCAAACGCCCCGTCTGTATGTCAGATGCGAGGGCACATACGCAATCGCGGAGATACGCGTCGTCAAAAACGGAAAAATAATCCACACCGAAAACTGCCATAATATGTGGAATTATGAATTTGAATTCAGCGACGGCGGGTTTTTGGCCGGGGACAGGGCCAACTATTACATAAGGGTCCTGCAGGCGGATATGGAGAGCGCGTGGTCGTCGCCCGTGTTTTTCAATTAGAAAGGAAGGCAATATTTATTATGGTGGATATATTACAGAAATTGGTCGGCGCGGTTTCGGTCTCCGGTTCGGAGGAAGCCTTGTCAGAGGTCATACGGGAGTTCATAAAGGACTGCGCGGACGAGATAAAAAACGACGCCCTCGGAAATTTGATCGCGGTCAAAAAAAGCGGGAAGCCCGGCGCGAAAAAAATCATGATGGCAGCCCACATGGACGAAATCGGATTTATAGTCACATTTATCGAAGACAGCGGCTTTATAAAAGTCGCCCCCATCGGAGGCATCCGCTGGCCCGCTGTGGCATACGGGGAAATATTGTTCACAAACGGGCAAGCTGGCGTGCTTGTCCCGGAGGGCAAAATCAGCCCGAACGATTACAGCAGCGCGAATATGTATATAGATATAGGCGCCAAAGACAAGGCGGACGCGGAAACGAGCGTAAAGATCGGCGATATATGCACGCTCGCGCCCAAAATCATAAATCTCATGAACAACAGGGTCGCAGCGTCCAAACTCGACGATAAAATCGCCTGCGTGATTTTGATTCAGACGCTGCTGGAATTAAAAGATACCGTCCCGCCCAATGATCTATACTTTGTGTTCACGACGCAGGAAGAAGTAGGGGTTCGCGGGGCAAAAACGTCCGCGCAGGCTATACTGCCGGATTACGCGATTGCCGTGGACGTCACTGCGACCGGGGACACTCCGGAATGCCAGCCGATGGCGTCAAAAGTGGGTTCGGGCGCGGCCATAAAAATCATGGACGGGCTTGTCATCTGCCACAGGGACATGATAAATCTGTTTCTGAAAACCGCCGAAGAAAAAAACATTCCGCATCAGTCGGAGATACTGGCCCAGGGCGGGACGGATACGATAGCCATGCAGACGGCGGGAACGGGAAGCGTCGCGGGGGCGATATCGATACCCACGAGATATATACACAGCGGGGTGGAGCTCTGCTCCATGGACGACGTTCGGGCATGCGTCGACTTGCTGAAATTTTCGCTTGAGAAAATCGATACTTTGGCTTAAACTCCGACAAATCTGAGCGTGTTCAGATAATACAGATGTTCCTTAAAGTCGCTGTCCAATTTACGGCCGAACATCCCGCCGCTTTCATAATATCCGTCAAATATGGACTCGTCATAATCCAGAACCTCTTTGGCGTAAGCCCAGCGGTACGGGCCGAGCGAATTGTCGATGCCGTACAAAAGATTTGATTTTATGTCATATCCCGCAAACAAGAGCATGTCGTACATGGGCTTGCGGTAGGGCTTGGGCGTTCCGGGGGTCAAATCGACAAACATCTCGCCCGAGCCGCCGCCTTTTTTTGAGCGCGCGTTGTTGAATTTTCCGTACACGGCGATACACTCGTCGGTCCAGGGCCATGAAACGTGCGCGAGCGAAAACCGCAGGTTGTCTATTGAAAGCAGCCCCTCGAAATTGCACGGGCGGTTGAAGTTCCCCGATGCGTTCCTGCCGTCGTATAATATGCCCGAATGGAACATAAGCGGCTTGTTTTGCGCCGCAATCCTGCGGTAGACCGGCAAGGCGCGCTCATCGCAGGGAAAATGCCCCGAACAGATGACTTTAAATCCCAATATGCCCTTTTTATCCGCGAGCTCGACTTGCGCCTCGGCGTCGGGTTCCGTGGGGTCTATGAAAAAAAACGGGAAAAGATACTTGTGGCCGTCGCAGATTTTCAGCACTGCGTCGATGCGTTTTTGCGCGCAGGGCGCTTCGCGGAGCCCCCTTGACGGGCCTTCGGAAAATATGATTCCGCCGTCAAACCCGCCCGCTTTCATATTTGATATGATATCCTCCCTGCCGCAGTCCTCTGTTTTCGAATGAACGTGACAATCAAGACGCATAAAATTGACCCTCCTGTTATTTATTTTTTAATTATTATATCATGATATCCCCAAAAAAGTCAATACAAAATTTATCGCAAAATGTATAACCGAAAGGTGAGGGCCAAAATATGGCGAAACCGATATTTGAAAAAATGACAATCGGCGAATTGGAAAACAATACGGGCACAAGCGCGATGAACACGCTGGGCTGTGCGGCCGATATCAACGCCGACGGCCTTTTGGACTATGTTGTGTGCGGGCGCAACGGGGAGATGGCGTGGTTTGAAAATACGGGGAAACGCGAAAAATGGATCAGACACCCGATTGCCCGTATAAAAAGCCAGGAGTGCGGAGGCTGCGCCGCGGATTTGACGGGCAGCGGTTTTTTTGATATAATAAACGGCTCGGATTATTCAAACGACGAGTTGTGCTGGTGGGAAAACACCGGAAACTTTGAGGGTGGAGAGTGGCGGCGGCGAACAATCGCCAAAACCGGCAAAGGCCAGATGCACGACACGCTCACCGGCGAGATAAAAAACGACGGCGCCGGATATCTGGCCTTTACGAACCAGGGCGGCAAAACGACGGTTTACTGCGTTCCGATACCCGAGAACCCGTATATATCGCCGTGGCCGGGGCTTGAAATAATCGCAGAAGGACTGACCTTGCCCAATCCGGCGCACACATGGGACAAATCCGGCATGCAGCCGGAGGAAGGCCTGGCGCTGGGCGATGTTGACAACGACGGCAAACTCGAATTGGTCTGCGGCACTTCGTACTATAAATGGAATGGGGATCAGGGCGGCTGGAACGCCGTGAAGTTCACCGATAAAAATTATATAACCACGAAAATCTTAATCGCCGATATCGACCATGACGGCAAAAACGAGATAATTCTCGCGGAGGGCGACGCGTATATATACGGCCACGACGAAGGGTGCAAATTGGCGTGGTTCAAGCCGGACGGCGAAAAATACGGCGAAGAATGGACAGAACATATAATAGAAACCGGTCTGCTCGACATTCATTCGATAGCCGCGGCAAATTTATGCTCAGAGGGCTTTTGCGATATATTCGCGGGGGAAATAGGCGCGGTGGCGCGCGGGGGCAATTCGGAGAAATATATTATCCGTCTGCCGCGGCTTATGGTTTACGAAAATGACGGCAGGGGCAATTTTACAACAAGGCACATAATCGACGAGGGCACGGGAACGCATGAAGCCGCGCTGATCGATATCGACGGCGACGGCCGCCTTGATATCATCGGCAAGCCGCTGCATGGGGACGAGAAGTGGAACATTCACGTCTGGTACCGCAAAAATGAGCAAGTTTTTTAAAGAAGTAGTGTAAAAATTTTAATTTCTACCGCGGCTGCGCTTTTGTACTATTTATGTATTATACGGAGGGTGAAAAATGTCGTTTGGATTTTGGATATTGATGATAATATGGAGTATATTCATGATTCTTTTTCCTCAAATCATATGGGAATTGCAAAAATTCAGTCACAAAAAATATGAAGGTGAAGCACCGGCTGGATTTATATGGGTAACTCGTTTTATCGGAATATTTGTAATAATAGCGAGTATTGCAGGAATTGTGTATTATCGAAAATAAAAAATGTATAAATTATAAAGACAGCCCATCGTACGGATAAACGCTACGACAGGCTGTTTTTATGTGAAAAACGTGATTTATAAAATTAATCCGTATATAAATTATTGCCTGACGACGATCATGTTCCCCGATTCGTACCGCCGCAGCCCGCGGTAAAAAAACCACCCCGCCAAAACGCAGTACAGCGCCGTCCCCCCGAGTGCGGCCA
>WQXD01000219.1 GCA_009785015.1 Oscillospiraceae bacterium
AGTCCGAAACTCTTTCCGCATTTTCGGCACATGAATCTCTGCTTACCCTTCGCCTTGCCATTTTTTACACAGTCGTATGATTCACATATCGGGCATATTATTTCTTGTGTCCCATCCGTATCCTCCACAGTCATTTTAGATATAATTCCGTATATATGCGATACGAGTTCTTCTAATTCTGGTAGACTTAATTTTTCGATTTCTGTTTTTATGTCTGGCAACATTCATTCACCCCATGCCTTTATAATCTTACGATATATTCTTATTATATCGCAAAATTATGTCTTGGCTGTGAGTGAACTGTGGCTAAATTGCAAAATCAATACTTATGTCTAACATAGCCTTATGATAAAGGGTTACGCCGGGCATTCAATATCTGCTCTAACGCATACGTCACGCGAATCAATGATTTTTCCTCGAACCGGCGAGCAGCCCAAAATGAACCGAGCGGCAGATTCTCTTCTCCTGTTGTTCCAGCAGGAATCGTCATGCACGGAAATCCTGTAAACGGAGGCAAATCGCTTCCCGCCAAATCAAAGATTATATCAACTTTATTTTCTAAATATATACTGTCATATTCGCGGATAATTTCTTCACGCGCCAATATTGCTTTTATATACTCCGATTCAGTCAATGTTCCCGATGAATTGTTTTGCGCATCCGTTAAACCGCTCTGTCCGTATTTTAACGCTTCTTTCGCGTGATTTTGATTATATAATATTATCTCCTGAAGATTTTTCGGGATTTTATTGTTATTCATCGACGCTAAATAATTATTTATTCCGCATTTGAATTCATATCTTGATATTGCAGAATAGTTATCTCCCGGTTTCAAAGAATGCGCGGGCAGTTCAACACACTTTGCCCCGTGTTTTTCCATTATGGGAATTAGGCTTTCCAATATAGCAGTTTTTTCTTTATCGGCATTTTCAAGATACATACGGTTTATGCCTATACGCGCTCCATCAAGTCCGTTTTTGTCAAGATATTGCGTATAATCTACTTGTTTAGCGTTATATGTGGCAGTATCGTTGTTATCTCTACCCGCCATGATTCCCAATAAAACCGCCGCGTCTGTTACTGTTCGCGTCATTGGTCCCGGAGTATCAAACGTAAACGAAATCGGGATTATTCCGTGGCGGCTCAAAAGTCCACTTGTGGGTTTTATACCGACTATTCCGTTGACCTGTGCCGGCGATATAATAGACCCGCATGTTTCTGTCCCGACCGCAACCGCGCATAAATTTGCAGATATTGCAACAGCAGAACCTGTGCTTGACCCTGACGGATCGGCTGTTTTATTATATGGATTGAGCGTCTGCCTGCCGCGTGAGCTATAACCGTTGGGCATTTGCCCGTCCGTCATAAAATTTGCAAACTCAGTCATATTTGCCTTACCCAAAATCAACGCGCCCGCTTCACGCAGGAGTTTCACGATATGCGCGTCATATGAAGCATAATTGTCCTGCAACGCGACAGAACCCGCGCTTGTGTGCATTTTGTCATGCGTGCTTATGTTATCTTTCAACATCACGGGTATTCCGTGCAATGGTCCGAGTATCGTTCCGTTTGCCCGCATTTCGTCAAGCGAATCGGCGATAAACAGCGCGTCCGGGTTGAGTTCCAGAACCGAATTCAGCCCGCCGTCGCATTTGTCAATCTCAGCAATCCGCGAAAAATAATATAATACCAGTTCTCTTGATTTTAGCTTGTTATTTTGCATTGCGTCCTGTAATTCTAATATGGTGCTTTCTTCTATTTTTATCATATAAACTCCTTATAACCTCAAAAATGTTTTTAATTACCATTTTTCGCAAATAAATCTGCCATAAATATTATAGCGAAAATCGTTCTTTTATCATCTTTGCCACAACTTCCGGTGATAACTCGGAATTGTCTATCTTTATATAGTTTTCAAAGGTAATCTCTCCGTCATTGCTGACGCAGCGGTGATTTTTATCGCTATCGATTAAAAATTGATTTGACATTTCAATATTTCTCTTTGAGGCTTTGTGGAGCAGTCTGTTTTCCGTAACATTACGATGTAAACGGATTTCCTGCGAAGCTACCAATTCCACGTAGTAGAAAGCAGTGTTATACGGCTCAAACATTTTTCTTACCCGCGCAAGATAATCCCAGCCGGACTGAGCGTCAAAATCAATCATATTTGTCATTATCAAGCCATACTGTTCTGATGCCGCAAATTCTTCCAATATTATGTTTCTAAGCCGAGTCATGATTTCTTTGTTAAATTCTCCGAACACTTCCAAAACCGGTTCAACCACAATATGATTGTGGAACAACCGAAAATCTGTTATTTTTACGAGTTCCTGGCCGACAGTCATTTTACCGACTGCGGCGTTCCCCAATATAGATAATAATTTCATATTTACCTTCTTGACTATCAGCGTATTGTCTTTTTTTTCAATTTGCCGGCTCAAGCATTATATTGCACACGGCAAGCCCCGTTCCGCCGTTTTCACATATTTCCGCGGCCTCAAGTATCACCCATTGCTCACCCGCGGATAAAAAAGTCATTTCACCCGCGTAAGAAGCCGCTTTCGGATAATATAAATCCTCGACGGAATCCGACGGGATTTCCCCGCGCAGCGGCTCCTCGTCAGATACGCCGCCGGCTGTGCGCAACCTTACCCGGTGGCCTCCCGCCCACGGCTGGCTGTGATTTACAGTTCCCGTCGTGACATATACTTTGTACCGTCCGGGATTGTTCAGCAAAAACCGCCATTTCAGCGAATATCCCGTGTCAAACCAGCCTGTAAGCACCCCGCCCCAAGACGACGACGGATATGCGCCGTCCAACCGTTCCCCCGCGGCTTTATCCGAGGCGAGTATCTCCGCGCCGCCGGCCGGCAGGACAAGTTTGCCATCCGACGCCTGAACCGGCAGTTCTGTCACATCCGCCGCGCCGTCGAGCAAAACTTTCATCACGTCGAACCGGCTGAGTTTTTGCGCGTCGAAATTTACAGTAAGGCATGAAATATCCAACGGGGCAATCCGTTTTGTTTCATAAGTCAGACTGACGTTTTTTCCGAGACATTCCACGGATTTTACAGAATTTTTTATCCCGTATATTTTTATCGGCGGATCAAGTTTTTTTTGCATGTGCAGATACAGCGTATCATCGCGCGAGGTGACCGGTCCGAAAGATAAACCTGCGGGAAACGGCGACGCTTGTGATTTATGAACCGCTTCCCCGTTGACTTGCATCCATTCGCCCAAACGATCCAGTATTTCTATTGCCGGTTCGGGAAAACGCCCGTCGGCTTTCGGTCCGATGTTCAAAAGATAATTGACGTTATTCGCGCAGCACGCCGTCAGCAATTCCAATAACTGTTCTTTGCTTTTCCAGTTTTCGTCGTGTACTTTGTATCCCCATGTGTCGTTTATCGTCGATATGCACTCATAGCCGTCGCCCATACGGCAACCCGGTATCTGGTTGTCGCCCAATGTATTTATATCGCCGAAACCCTGCCCCAACCGCGTATTCGTGAGGCATTCCGGCCGGAGCGATTTAACCAGATCGTCAATTTGTTTGCATTGATTGTAATTTATGGTAAACGGACAGTCGAAAAAGATAGCGCCTATCGGGCCGTAATCTGTCAGAAGTTCTGTGATTTGCGGGATTACTTTGCGCTCGAAATAACGGCAGAACCGTTTTGAACCGTGATCGGGAAAATCCCAGTCGTTTCCCCAGCTCATGCCGAAGTTCAACGGCAAGCCCGGTTCGGTTCCCCCTGCGTCCGGTTCGTGCCAGTCGAGAGCCTGCGAATAGTACAGGCACAATTTTACGCCGTGTTTCGCGCACGCTTCGCTCAATTCTTTGATTGGATCCCTGCCGAAAGGCGTTGCGTCGATGATATTATATTTATCGCATTTTGAATGATACATAGCAAATCCCTCGTGATGTTTCGCAGTCACCATGATATACCCCATGCCCGCGCGTTTTACCATCGACGCCCATTCGTCCGCGTCGAAATTCACCGGGTTGAAAGTCCTCGCGATTTTTTCCATTTCGGAGTTTGGAATCCGAAAACGGCTCTGCGTCCATTCTCCTATATAATCCATTTGCCGTCCCTGCCATACCCCGCCGAGTTCCGAATACAGTCCCCAATGCACAAACAAGCCGAATCGCGCTTCGCTCCACCATTTCATTTTATCCTGTGCCATTTTATTTTTCTCCCATAAAATTACATTCATAAAATTTTTCGCCGGTAACTTGATAAACCATCCACTTCAGTCAACACAAATCCGGATTTTTTATAAGTATTACCGGCCGCTATGTTATCTGTCCTGTTGCCAAGGCTTATCGCTTCATATTTATTTTCAGAACGGATTTTTTCTTCGAACAGCTCTAACATTTTCGTAGCGATTCCTTTTCGCTGGAATGCTGAATCAACCATCATCGGTTCAATAAACACACTTTTACCGTCGCCATTTTCGCCGTATCCCATAAAACCGACAGGGAAAGTATCGAAACAAGCTAATAAAATTTTATGATTTTCTCCGAATTCATATTTATATGTCGCCATAAAATATACCGGATTCAGGCCAAACATGAAACTTTGCTTGTCCGTAACCGTTAATCTCGTCGCACCGTAGCAGTTATGGCGGGTTATTTCTTCAAGCGTAGTGCGGTCGTAAAAATAATTTTTATCTTCATATTCATTCAACGGCAATTCCAGATATATCGGCTGCTCAACATTACCGCCGAACGGAGGCGGGAAATCAAATTTCGGGAAAATCATATCCTCTTTTATCAGCAATTTATTCTGCGGGTTTTGCGTATATAAAAATCCGTAACTCTTTAAAAACTTTATGGTGGTTTCAAATGGGTTAGCGGCGGCAAGCATAGTTAGGCATTCCATGGATTTGCTATATTCCGCACAATTATCGACTAAAATTCGCCCGATACCTTTTTTTCTATATCCGGCAGAAACATCAACAGACGTTAAAACGCTGAATCTTTCTGCTTTTACGGGCAGAACAGAGGCTATTCCTACAATATGGTTATTTTCAAAAGCACCGTAAACGCCGCCGCCCTGAGTGATAACATTTTGCAATATTTTTATACAAGTCGTCGTATGCGAACCGTATCCGGTGATGTCCAAATAATTAAAATCAAGACTTCCGGCATCATTTTCGTCAGTTTGCCAAGCGGCGCGAACGTTTTCGCTTCTGTCTATGAGCTTAAAAAGCTCGCATTCGTCAATATTTAATTCTTTAATATTCATTTGTTTTTTCTGCCTGCAATATTTTTTCAAACTGTTCTATAGCTTCCATATCTTTCTGCATTGCCTTTCGCCCTTCGTCGGCGAGGATTTTCCGTCCATCTTTTGAACGGAATTTTTCGAGCCCCGCTCCTTCCCAATCAATGCCTTGCGACCACAAAAAACCTCCGTATTTTGAACATTCATCGAGCGCATTAATGGCAATTTCCAGTTCGGTTTTCCATTCGGGAAAGCGTTCGACGAGTGAACGGAAATATGGAAGACCGCCGTTTCTTCCCCAAATTTGACACAAACCGTCGCAGTATTGCCCGAGTATGTCATTGACTTCGTTCGGAGAAAGTTCGCTTAAATCCTCATGTTCAAGCATATACAGATACGCTTCCCAAGCGGCGAAACCGACGTTCATTTTGCCTTTTATTTTATCGGTTCTTCGGGCGCGGTAAACGATTAATTTCAACAGGTCGAGAAATCGTTCCCTCTCGGGGACGGGAGCGGATTTTTCTTTCAGCAGAATATAATCCGAAATCGTATCTTCCCAATTATCACGGGAAACGGTTACGGATATTTTTTCGTTATTTTCGCCGTCGGTTCCCTCTTTGCATACGATTGTGCTTCCGCAGTTTTCGTAGCCGATAACCGCGTTGAATCTGTGATTTTTGGTGCATAACGACATAATCGGAAAACCTTTGTCAATGGAATCAACGAAGTCTTTTTTGATTTGTTCGTTATCGGTATTCAACGGTTTTCCTTGATTATCCCTAAGAACTTTGATGCACTTGGCTTCCCACCCAAAGGTTTTCAGCAAACGCACTATGTTTTCATACGGCGTTTCGTCAATACTTCCCAAACATTCACAGCCGCGGCTCCAGCTTCCGGGTATCCAAACGAAGCGGTTAGCCATTCCGCTGTACACGGCTAATTCCGCCAGCTCCGTTTTATCTCCCGCTCCGTTAAAAATGGACGCCAAAAGACTGAAAACATAGTCAACTTCATTGCCGTAGTAGTTGATTTCCGGTATGTTGGGTATTATTTTTCTCTGCATATTGAATCCTCCGGTTATATTGATTTGTATCGAAAAAGGATCGAAATATTTCAGGCTGCCTGCGGATTTTCTTGCTGCGGACGGCGTTATTCCGTGAAACCGTATGAACGCTTTCGTGAAGCTCTCCGCAG
>WQXD01000220.1 GCA_009785015.1 Oscillospiraceae bacterium
AAAATTCGAGAGTGTCAAAACGGTTTGTCGACGCGAACATGGTCGAAACCGAAATGACCGGAAATATCGGCGATATGCAAATCAAAGCGGAGTTTTTGACATACAGGGATTTCCCGGTTGTCGAATGGACGGTATATTTCTCCTGTATCCCCGGAAAACAAAAAACCGGAATACTCGAAAATGTCCTGTCCGCAGACGTCTTTTTCGGTGCCGAAAGCGCTCCCGTGCTCGTTTCCAACAACGGCGATTTTTGCAGCAAGGACGGTTACACGGTGAGCCGGACCGAACTGCGCGACGGCGTGAACTTTTCCCAGGCGCCCGTCGGCGGCCGCCCCTGCGACCAGGCGTTCCCCTATCAGAGGCTGCTTTTTGACGGCTTCGGGTTCAACATATCGATAGGCTGGCCCGGCCAATGGTCGTGCGGGTATAACGGAACAAAAGACGGGGTTTTTTTCAAGGCGGGCCAGCAAGTATCGCGCGCGTATATACAAAGCGGCGAAGTATTCAGGACCCCGCGCATGACGATGATGGCTTTTGAGGGCGATGAAACCCGGGGCATAAATATCTGGAGAAGATGGTTCAACGCCCATGTGACTCCGCGCCAGAAGGGCAGGATACTGGAACCGAAATCGGTGCTGTGCGACAACAACGCCGGGGTCGAGTGGCAGGAAGCGACCGAGGAAAATCAGCTTGGCTCGATCGCTTACGCCAAAGAGAACTTCCCCGGGGCGAAATTGTGGTGGATCGACGCGGGCTGGTACCCGTGCAGGGACGCCGCCAATAACAAGACATGGCCCGTGACCGGCGACTGGTACCCGGACCCCGAGAGGTTTCCCAACGGATTCGCGCCGGTGGGCGAAGCGTGCCGGGACGCCGGGATGGAGCTTTTGGTCTGGCATGAGCCGGAGCGCGTGCACAAGGATTCGAAATTCTGCAAAGAGCATCCCGATTGGCTGCTCGCGAAAAAAACCGAGGACAACTGGAGTTATCTGCTCGATTTGACGAATCCCGACTGCCTTGAATGGCTGTGCGGCCATATGGTAAATTTGATCACACAGAGCAACATCGTGTGCTACAGGCAGGATTTCAACTTTGAGCCCCTGAAATACTGGCGCGAAAACGAAGATGAGGACAGGCAGGGAATGGTCGAAAATTTGTATGTGCAAGCATATCTGGCGTACTGGGATCATCTTTTGATGAATGTACCGGATCTGTGGATCGATTCGTGTTCGTCGGGAGGCCGCAGGAACGATCTCGAAACGATGCGCCGCTCGGTCCCGCTCCATCCGACCGATTACGGGTACGGCTACCATCATATCAACCAGGCTTACCGCCATACGCTTCACTCGTGGATCCCCTTTACCAGGGGCTGGACAAATTCGTGGGACAAAGACAACGAATATTACAACCACGCGGATTATTACGCACCCGAAACCCCTTCGCTCGACAATTTCAAACTGATAAACGGATTCGGTTCATTGACTTTTTTCGCGGGCGTGGCGGACTTGAAAGCGCTTGAATCCGATGTGCCTTATGCAAAAAAACTTCTCGGAATTTGGGAAAAATGCGCGGAAATGCAGCTTTCGGGTGATTTTTACGCGCTCACCGAAAATCACAGGGACAACACGAAGTGGACGGTCTTCCAGTTCGACTGCCCCGAGGGCGAAAAGGGAGTGTTTCAGGCGCTCAGAAACAATCAGAGCAAAGATGAAAGCATAACCGTGAGCCCGCACGGATTCTGCAGCTGCGAAAATTATGTTTTCACAAATGAAGAAACAGGCGAAAGTTTTGAGCTTTGCGGGGCACATATACAAAAAAGCGGCGTGACGTTCACGCAGCCCGTGCGCAGCGGCGCGATCTGGTTCTATTGTAAAAAACAATAAATAATAATAAATAATGAGGAAAGGAAAATTTGATATGAAATCTAAAATCCAGTCCCTTTCCGGCACATGGAAATTGATCCATGATCCCTCAAATACCGGCAAACAAAAAAATTGGCCGGAGCAATTTCCCCTTTGTGATTCGCTGGATATAGGCGTGCCCGGACAGGCGCAGGCCGTATATCCGGGCAAAAGCGGCGTATTCTGGTATTACAGGACGCTCGCCTGCGAAATCGCCTTAGATGAGAGCGACCGGGCGTTTATACGCTGCCAGGCAGTAGACTACCGCTGCGAGGCGTGGCTCAACGGGCGCTTTATCGGAGAACACGACGGAGGGGAGACGCCTTTTGACCTCGAAGTGACAAACGCGCTCAAAAAAGACGAACCGAATCAGCTCGTCATGCGCGTCGTGGTGCCCCATGACGGCGAAGCGACAGACGGCCTGCTGCTGCGCGAAATTCCGAGCTCAAACAAGCGCGAGGGCGACTATTGCCCCGGCTCCCCGAACAACTTCGGCGGCATAATGCGCCGCTTGGAACTGATCGCGCGCCCCGCGGTGATGATAAAAGACGCGCGTATAACCGCCTGCCCGCACACCGGCAAGGTGAACGCCGAGCTGACGGTGGAGAGCTCGCTTGGCGAAGAGGCGGAACTCACAATATGCGCCGTGCTTTCGCCGCGCGGCCAGATGATCCCTGTGGCGGAGGCTTCGCTTCGCGCGCTTTGTTCTCCCGGCATAAATACATACATGTTATCCTGCACGGTCGAAAACCCGAATTTATGGGAGCCGGAGAGCCCCGCGCTCTATGATGTAAATATACGCGCATCCGCGAAAAATATACAAGACTCATTTGCGGCGCGCATCGGATTCCGCGAGTTTAAAGTCGAGCAGGGATATTTCATGCTGAACGGGCGGCGCATATATTTAAAATCCACCCACAGCGGCGGGGATATCTCTATTTTCAATCTGTATTACCTGAAAACCGCCGGTTTTAACACGATCCGCATCATAAGCAACAATATGCATCCCGATTTGCTGGATTACTGCGACGATATCGGCCTGATGGTGTTTCAGGAGCACAGGGCGGCCTGGCTGCTCGGTGATTCGCCGCATGCCGAACAATATTTCGACCAATCGCTTCTTGAAACCGTGAACCGCGACAAAAACCACGCCTGCCTTGTGATTATATCCCTGTTAAACGAAAACTTCGAAAACGACGCCTACCGCGCGGCGGTAAATTCCCTGCCGAAACTCCGCGCGATAGATTCGACCCGCCTTGTTTTGCTGTCGAGCGGGCGCTGGGACTATAATCTGCGGGTGGGTTCGGTTTCAAACCCGTTCTCCGACTGCTTCGAATGTGTGTGGGGAGAGGAGGATCCCGCTCATCCGCTTGAAAGAACGCGGATGCACGGACCAAACGAGCCGCTGCATCCCATGGCCGCCGGAGCGGGCGATATCCACGTATACCCCCGTATGCCGATGACATGGGAAGTAAAAGAGGCAGTCCTCAATGTGGGCAAAGACTCCAAGCCCGTGTTTATCTCCGAATTCGGCGCGGGCAGCCAGCTCCATGTACTGAGCGACTACCGCCACGCGCAGCAAACCGGAGTCTGCCTGAATCTCCCGGAAGTCCAAACGGTAAAAAAAGCGCTCGACTCGATTGAAGCCGGATGGGAAAAATTCGGGCTGGGCGAGGTATATCCGTCCATCGACGATTTTCTGACTGACAGTTTTGTAAAATCCGTGCGCCAGCGCGTGATCACCTTCGATCTCGTGCGCGGCAATCCGAAATTCTGCGGGTATAATCTGACCGGTATCATGGACCACGCGCTGGCCGGCGAAGGGCTGTGGACCTCATTCGGCGAATTCAAGCCGGGCATGATGGAAGCGGTCCGCGACGGCTGGAGCCCGCTTCGGTTCTGTCTGCTTGTGAATCCCGACCATCCCTACGCGGGCCGGCCCCTGCGCGTCGTCGCGCGTCTCGCAAACGAGGACGCATTGGCTCCGGGGTCATACCCCGTGACGCTGCGCATATGGAACAGCGGCGGCACGCTCTGGGAGCATAAAACGAAAGTCACGGTAGAAGAGGGAAAATTCGCCCCGCTCGCCTATACCGTTTTTGACGAAACTATAAATATCGGATTAAAAGCGGGCGAGTACACCCTTTGCGCCGATCTCGAAGACGGCGGCCGCCCGGGCAACCGCAGAATGAAATTTGAAGTCACCGATAAAAACGCTTTCCCCGCCGTATCGGGGAAAATACACGCCCTCGGACTGGATGAGCCGCAAACAGAAATTTTAAAATCGACGGGAGCGGAAGTCGTTTCGTTTGACTATGGCGCCTGTTTTGGAAATGCAAATGAAGTGATCGTTGTGGGGGACAATGGGGCGTCTGTCAAATGGGATATGTTGTATGAGTGTATACAACGCGGCGCGAAGGCTTTGTTTCTGTCGCCGTTTGTATTCAGGGAAAACGAAAACACGACCGCGAATCTTCCTTTTGAACAAAAGGGAAAGCTGCGCTATATGCGTGACTGGCTGTACCACAAGGAATACATCGGAAAAAGGCATCCCGTACTCGAGGGAATGCGGGCTCCGGGTATTTTGGACTGGGAGTATTACGGGCAGCTTTGCAACGATTATTTCTTCGAGGGCATTCAAACCCCCGATGATATAGCGGTGGCATGTATGGCCACGGGGTACCCGGGGCCCGGATATGACGAGGGGATCGCGATCGGCGGATATAATCACGGAGGCGGTTATTTTATGCTGAACACCATGAGCCTGCTTTCCAATGCCGGCCACCCCGCCGCCGACAGGCTGCTCATCAATCTTTTGAATTACATCATTGCTCTGTAAGCGGCAATACGGAGGAAATCATCATAAAATGAATGAAAAAAAACTAAAGGCGGCCATTTTGGGTTATGGCAGAAGCGGGAGTTCGCTTCACGCGGACGCAATCGAAAAATCCGCGGAATTTGAACTCGGCGCGGTATGCGATACAGACGAAAATGCGAGAGAAGCGGCCTATAAACGCTTTAAATGCCGCATTTACGAAAATTACCGCGATATGCTCGATAAAGAAGAAGCGGATGTTGTGGTGATTGTTACGAGAAGCAGCCAGCACTGCTCCATGGCCTGCGACTGCCTTGAAGCGAAAAAGAACGTTCTTGTCACAAAACCGTGGGCGTTGGACTGCGGGCAGGCAAAAAAAATGATCGACTCGGCCAAAAAAAGCGGCAAACGGCTGCTGCCCTGGCTTCCGGCGAGATGGGGAGGGGACTTGGTCAGGCTCCGCGAATTGATAGGTTCCGGAATTATCGGCAAAATATTCCAAGTGAGAAGAAGCGAATTTTCATTTGCGGTGAGAAGCGACTGGCAGACCCTGAAAGAGTACGGCGGAGGATACCTTTTAAACTGGGGCCCGCATCTGATCGACCAGCCGGTTATGCTGTTGGGCCAGAGGGTAAAATCCGTTTACGCCGAAATGAAGCATTTGATAAACCTCGGCGACGCGGAAGATATGTTTTACGCCGTTTTAAAAACGCAGGAGGGAACAGTCATCGTTTCCGAATACAACCTGTGCGCGGACAAGCTGCCCGACTGGGTAATACAGGGCGACAGGGGGACGATATTTTCCAAAAACGGCGAAATAGAAATCCACCGCGCCGTCCTGCCGCAGACCGCCGACGGGGGCTCGTATGGAAGCGCTGTCAGAATGGAAATAACAAAGGAAAAAGTGATCGGGGACAGATACGGGGATGCAGATCTCATATATGCCCACATAGCCCATGCGTTGCGCGGCGGCGATTACAGCGTTTCCACAGACAGCGCATTGGAGCTGACGAGGGTGCTTGACGCCGTCCGGAAGTCAAACGACACCGGAGAGGCAGTTTTCCTTTAATTTGCGACCTTGCCAAACAAATCATTTAATGACAGCGGGGATGTATTGAAAAAAAGTTAAAAGGAGAATATACATATATATGAAAAAACATATTGCGTTTGTATTGATATTGTCATTGCTGATTTCCATCGTATTTATACCGTCGTGCGGCGAAACAGACGAAAAAACCCCCGTTCGGGATTCCGACGGCGAAAATGCCGTTGACCCGGTTGATCCGGAACAAAATGAAGCGGCTCTAAAAGATTCGCTGCCGGAAGATTTGGATTTTGAGGGAGCCGTTGTCAACCTATTGATTCCGGGCGGCGAAGTAAATCAAGTCACCATGGATGAATTCTATGCCGAAAGGGAAACCGGGGACATCATAAACGACGCCGTTTACCGCCGCAACATGGCTGCCGAAGAACGTTTGAATGTGAAACTGAACGTTATTTGCGGCCCGGATTTGCACCACTGGGACGAAATGAACAGAATGATAAGAAACAGCATCGCATCAGGCGACAATTCATATCAGCTGATAGCGGGCTGGTCGGCGCGCGCTCCCGCGCTGGCGCTTGACGGGCTGTTTTTGGATATGAAACCGCTGCCGTACCTGAACTTG
>WQXD01000221.1 GCA_009785015.1 Oscillospiraceae bacterium
CTTTTGGAAAATTCACCTCGGACAACAACATCAGTTTGTCGGAAATACAAAAAATACAAATAACGGGAGTGGGCTCTACATTCATCTCAAAGGATTTGCATGGGATTTCCACCAAAGCGGTGGAGGAAACGCGGGCGATCGGGAAGGGAGGGCTGTATTTGTCCGGTTTGGACAAGGCCATCGTCGTGAGTATGGGAACCGGTACTTCTATCGTGATGGCCGAAAATAACGGAGTCAATATACGCCTCGGCGGCACCGGGGTGGGCGGAGGCACTTTGAGGGGATTGTCAAAAATCATTTTGAATGCCAGCGATATGGAAAATATAACAAAGCTTTCGGAAAACGGAGACTTGAACAATATCGACCTGAAAGTGGGGGATATAACAAAAAAAGACATCATTCCGGGAATGCCCGACTACATGACGGCTTCGAATTTCGGAAAAGTGAGCGATCTCGCGACAAAATCGGATATCGCACTGGGCATTTTGAACATGATTTACGAAACGGTGGGAATGATGAGCATATTCGCGGCGGGACAATGTTTTCTTACAGACGTGGTCTTGACGGGAACTTTGACTTCAATCGCGCAGAGCGTCGAAATTTTTGAAAATTTGGGCAAAATGTTTGAAATCAATTTCCATATACCGGAGCACGCCCGGTTCGGCACCGTGATCGGGGCGGCTCTATGCGCGGATGAGATAACAAAAATTTAAGTTACGGAAAGGTATGGTAAAAATATGTTAAAAATATTGGCGGTAAACGGCAGCCCACGGCCCGAGGGAAATACTGCGCATATGCTGGGCACGGTCTTGGATATATGCGAAGCTGCGGGATTTGAAACGGAATTGTACCAAGCGGGCGGACGGATTGTCAAAGGGTGTATGGTGTGCGGAAGCTGCCGGAGAAAGCCCGGAAAGTGCGCCACCGATGACTGGATCAACGAATTGTACCAGAAGATGCTCGCAGCCGACGCGATCGTTTTGGGATCGCCCACATATTTTTTCGATTTGACGCCCGAAACAAAAGCGGTGATCGACCGGTGTGGTTTTATGGCGGCGCATTCGGGAAAACCGCTCAGCCGCAAAGTGGGCGCGGCGGTCACTGCAGTCCGCAGGGCGGGCGGAGTGCACACTCTTGAGTCCATTCAAAACTTTTTTTTCATCAACGATATGGTCGTGGCGGGGAGCACATATATAAATATGAGCCTTGCCTTGGATGCCGGTGATTATGAAAAAGACCCGGAAGGCGTGGGTACCATGAAACGGCTCGGTGAAAATATCGTGTGGTTGGTCGATAAAATAACAAAATAATGATTGACAAACCGATGAAACCGATGTATAATATATTAAAATAAAATTTTAAGCAAAGGAATGATAAAAAATGGGTTTAATTCAAATGGCGGCTTCCGCTTTGGGCGGGGTAATAGGTTCCGGGGTCAATGCGGTAGGCGGGGTATTGTCGGATCAATGGATAGATTTCATACTTTGCGATTCGCTTTCGGACAACGTGCTGATGGCGCAGGGCAAAAAACCGCAGCAGGCGCGCTCGGGGAACACGAAGGGGTCAGAAAACATAATATCCAACGGCTCGAAGATCAACGTGAATGAAGGACAATGCATGCTCATCATAGAAAACGGGCAAATCGTCGATTTCTGCGCGCAGCCGGGGCAATACACATACAACAATCAGATACAGCCTTCACTTTTCGGCGGGGGCCTGAAAGACCTCTTGCCGTCTTTCGCGCAGGTAGGCAAGCGGTTCATGGCGGGAGGCGCGCCCACGGATCAGCAAAAAGTGTATTTTGTCAACACAAAAGAAATCCTCAACAACAAAGTAGGGTGGGGAAAGATACCCTTCAGGCACTACGACCCGGAATTTGACAAAAGCATAGTAGTGCAGGTGCAGGGCTTCGGAATGTACACTTTCACAGTCGCGGATCCGCTGATGTTCTATAAAAATATAGCGGGCAACATAACGGCGGATTATACCAAAGATATGCTGATGACTGTGATGAAAGCCGAAATCATGTCAGCGTTGAATCCGGCGCTCGGAAGAATCGCGACGCAAAAAATACCTTACGACGAATTGATACTCTATCCCGAACAGCTCGGCACATATGTAAACGAGCAGCTCGGTCCGAGATGGGGTTCCAGCAGGGGCATAGAAATCAGGTCGTTTTCGGTCGAAAGCATAACGGTGGATGAAGAATCGGCAAAGAAAATATCGCAGCTGCAGGAAACCGCGATACACACGGACGCGGGTATGGCGGGGGCGAGGCTCATAACCGCGCAGGCGAACGCGATGGAAAACGCGGCGAAAAACGAAGGCGGGGCGATGGCGGGCTTTGTGGGAATGGGAATGGCGCAGGGGGCAGGCGGCGTAAACGCGGCTGATTTGTTTGCCATGTCCGCCCAGCAAAAACAAAACAGAGCCCAGGCCCAGCAGGCTCAAACTCAAGTTCCCGAGGCTCCCGCGGCCCCGGTAGCGGCTCCCGCAGCTCCCGCGGCGGCGCCTCAGGCCCCGGCTCCGGCCGACACCTGGACCTGCGAATGCGGAACGGTCAACACGGGCAAATTCTGCGCGGAGTGCGGCGAAAAACAACCGGTAAAACCTGCCGGCTGGACCTGTGTCTGCGGAACGGTCAACACGGGCAAGTTCTGCTCTGAATGCGGCGAAAAACAGCCGACAAAAGTGGTGCAGTACAAATGCGACAAATGCGGCTGGGAACCGGAGGATAAAACAAAACCTCCGAAATTCTGCCCGGAATGCGGGGATCCGTTTAACGAAGCGGACGCAGTTTAAAAGAGGCTACAAATTAAAATAAATAAAAAAGGATGATGATATGGCGGTAAAATCATTGAAATGCCTGACCTGCGGAGGGGATTTGCTTTTTAATCCGACTCTGCAAAAATGGAAATGCGAATGGTGCGATTCGGAATTTACGGAAAAGGATTTGGGCCCGGCCGCGGCAGAAACAACGGGCAGCGACGCAGTCGAATCTTATGAGCATGCCGACAACCCCGACGTCAAAGTCTACAAGTGCAGTTACTGCGGAGCGGAAGTGGTCACGGACAACGTGACAGCCGCCACATTCTGCGTGTACTGCCAGAGGCCCATAGTGGTGGGGAGCCAGTTTTCCGGGGCTTTCAAGCCCGATTTCGTCGTGCCGTTCAAAAACACCAAGGATCAGGCTTTAAAAAGTTTCAAAGACTATCTGAAAGGCAAGAGGTTTTTGCCCAACGAGTATAAAAATGACCAGAACATAGAAAAATTGGCAGGGGTATATATACCGTTTTGGCTGTATGAGGGAGATGTGGGTTTCAATGTGCGCGGCGAAGGGGATATAGTGACCAATAAGCGCCAGGGCGACTACGACATAAAAAAGACCGACATATACGAAATCGCCAGGGAAGGGCAGATAAAAATAGAAAATATACCCGTGGACGCCTCTACGAGAACCCCCGACGATCTTATGGATTCGATAGAACCGTTTGATTTTTCGACGTTGACCGGCTTTTCGACCAATTATCTCTCCGGTTTTTTGGCCGAAAAATATGACGAAGAAGAGTCAAAACTGTATGAACGGGCCAAAAAGAGGTTTGAGGGTTCGGCGGAAAACAAGATAAGGGAAAGTTTGGAAAAATATTCGACAGTCAGGCGCAAAGTGGACAAAAAACGCTTGGACAACGTGAAATCCAAATACGGCCTTTTGCCCGTTTGGATGTTCAATTCAAAATTCAAAGACAAACAGTACAATTACGCGATGAACGGGCAAACCGGTAAAATGACCGGAAATCTGCCCGTGGACGGAGGTAAGATATTTACGTTCTTTCTCACTGTGTTTGTGATAGCGGCTTTGATAATCGGGGCGGCGAGCGTTTTGGTTTTGGAAGACGCTGAGATTGGAAGCTGCGTGCTGTTCGGAATAATCGGCGGGCTTATCATTTCCGGAATTTCGACGGCGGTGACGGTGGGCAAGCATAAACCCGTGGCCAAGGCGACACACGCGGATTATTACGTAAAAGACGAAAATGTTAAAATGTCGCTCGTACAGGATGTATATTTGAAGTCGACCGAAGTCAAAACCAAAGTGACCAGCACCCAAACCACCCAAAACAAAAAATGAAACAAACGCATAAAAAGCGGGAGGCGGTATCAAACCGCTTCCCGTTTTTTTACAGCGCAAAATAATTTTTTAAGATCTTCACTATTTTCGCGCATGCGGTCCCGTCGCCGTAGGGATTCACCGCTTTTGCCATTTTATCGTATTCGTATTTGTTTTCGATTAAAACCGAGGCTTCGTTGTATATGTTTTCGGTCGATACTCCGACAACTTTTGCCGTTCCGGCCTCTACCGCTTCGGGACGTTCCGTTTCGGTGCGGCAAACCAATACGGGTTTGCCCAGGGCAGGGGCTTCTTCCTGTAGGCCGCCCGAATCGGTCAGCACGAAATAACATCTGTTCATGAGGTTGTGCGCGTCCTCTACAGATAGGGGATCGATCAGATAAATATTGTCGATGTTCCCAAGGAGCCTGTTTGCGGGTTCCGATACGGCGGGATTTTTGTGCACGGAATAGACTATTTGTATCTGTTCGCGATACTGAAAAGCCAAATGTTTTACAGCCAAAAAGATATTTTTGAGTGGGTCGCCCAGGTTTTCGCGCCGGTGCATCGTCATGAAGATCGTCTTTTTTGATGTAAAGTCAATTGCTTGCAGGGCATCGTTTTGAAATGTATAGTCGTCTTTAATAAAAGCGCGCAAGGCGTCGATAACGGTGTTTCCCGTTATATAAACATTGTTTCTGATGTTTTCCCTGTATAGATTCACGGCGTTTGATTTGGTCGGCGCGAAGTGCAAATCGGCGATATCTCCCGTCAGAATGCGGTTCATTTCTTCGGGAAAGGGAGAATACTTGTCATTTGACCGAAGACCCGCTTCGACATGGCCCACCGGGATTTTATAGAAAAACGCGGTGAAAGCAGCGGCGAATGAAGTCGTGGTATCCCCGTGGACGAGCACAATATCGGGATTTTCTTTTTCCAGGACGATATTGAAATTTTCGAGGATTTTGGCCGCCACATACAAAAAAGTCTGTTTGGGCTGCATGATATTCAAATCATAGTCGGGAACGATTTTGAAACTGTTTAAAACCTGGTCCAGCATTTCGCGGTGCTGGCCCGTGACGCAAACGACATTTTCGAAGAGGTCGGGATATTTTGCGATTTCTTTGATGAGCGGGGCCATTTTTACGGCGTCAGGCCGGGCTCCGAAAACGCTTAAAATTTTTTTCTTTGACATAAATTTATATTTTTCCCTTCTAATTCATTAAAATTTTATAATTATAATATATAATATACCACATAAAGCAATTTAATGCAATATTATTTACGAAATCGGGAGAAATTTTACGATGGACAGCGGAATAAAAAATCTGAAAGTGATAATTTTGGCGGCAGGGAAGGGGAAGCGGTTCAATTCCGAAGAAGCGCAGATACCAAAACAAATGAGGATGGCAGCGGGCAAACCTCTACTCGAATATGTGTTGAAATCGGTGGATTTCATACCAAAAAAAGACATAACGATAATAGTGGGTTTTATGAAGGAAATGATCACAAGCGCGTTTTCGGAATATACGTTCGTCACCCAGGAGACGATGTACGGATACGGAACAGGGGCCGCAGTCAGGTACGCGAAGGAATCGATTGGGAATTACGAAGGCGATATTTTGGTGCTTATGAGCGATATGCCGCTCATATCCCAAAAAACTCTTCTCAGTTTGTATTCGTACCATAAAGAAAATGAAAACGACTGCACGAATCTGTCGTGCGAAATAAATGAAGTTTTGGAACTGGGAAGAATCGTCCGGGACGAAAACGAAAATTACCTCGGCATCGTGGAAAACAAAGACGCCACACAACAACAAAGGGAAAATATAAAAGAATACAATACGGGAAATGCGATATTCGATTCCAAAAAACTTTTCGAGCAGCTCGAATTGTTAAAACCGAATGAAAAAAACGGCGAATATTATTTGACAGACGTTCCCAAATTATTTATCGAAAACGATTACAGGGTGGGCGTGTACAAAACCCAAAATTCCGAAGAAATACACGGCGCGAACTCGATGGAGGAGCTTTTGACCATCGAAAAAATCATAGAGGCCAATTCCACAAAATAAAAATTTTGTCGAATTGGGGGTAAGAAAATTTATTTATATCCGTTTTTTCTCTTGACAACGGTTCGCATATGCTGTAAAATGGGCTTGTTGCGGTTTTTATCGATTGGCGTGAATGGAGAATTTTTATGGTTGAAAAAAGCGAAAATTATTTTTATAAGTTCCCCGATGACATAATTAAAATATTAAAAACAAAAAATATA